>NZ_CAUPYC010000001.1:0-194325 GCF_963515335.1 uncultured Paenibacillus sp.
CAATTTTGGCGTAATGACTGATTACCAGTTACTGACTTGAACTGCATAGGTCATGGATCCACCAACGCCGAGACATAATAAGTAAGCGACGGAAGAAAATAAGCGGCAACGAAAAACGGCTTGTCGGACGGCAGCTTCCCCCAGCAAATCCGTTCGCCGTACAGCCGCAGCACCGTCCCCGTCAGCAGCGACAAAAAGCCGTCCGGCAGACGCAAATGCTCGACCGGCCTGGAGTCGATCGCGATTAAGGAGCTGGCTGTCATGCGGTCATCCCCCGCTTCTATTTCGAACATCGGTAATGAGGATTGTAAAGATATACGCTCAAAAAAGCAAGAATCTCCGCCGTCCCGATTGGAAATAACAGCCGCTTTCACCGGCGGCGTGAATGTGTTAAATTGGGATAGGAACATTTGTTCTGATTCCATAGGAAAGCCGGTGCATCAGCCATGACGACGAAACAGACAGCGCACTATGAAACGATACAGGCCAAAACCGTCCTCAATGCCGTAAAGGCCCCGTCGATGCCGTTCGACTGGTCGATCAACCCTTACCGCGGCTGCCGGCACGGCTGCAGCTTCTGCTACGCCCGTTCGACGCACGCCTTTCTCGGCCTCGGCGCCGACGACACGTTCCAGAACCGGATTCTCGTCAAAAGCAACGCGGCGGAAGCGCTGTCCGCCCAATTGAAGCGTTTGGCCCGAACGCGCGGAGACGCGCTCCGGCGGTCGCATGTGGCGATCGGGACGGCCACCGATCCTTACCAGTCGGCGGAAGCGGAGGCGAAGCTGACGCGCGCCTGTCTGGAGCTGCTCGCCGGGGGCAGTTCGTCCGCAGCCTGCGCCTCCCCTTGTATGCCCGCTGCTTCGATGTGCAAACTAGAGAGGCGGCGAAGGGAGGTGTGCGCATGGGCAAACAGCAAGGCCACGGCCGTCAGAATACAACGACCAGAACGTCCGACAAGAAAGGCAATGCCTCCGGCAACAATCACTGACCCCCATAATCGAGCGGCTGCGCTTCTGCAGATTTACCTGCCGAAGCGCAGCCGTTTTTTCGCAAACTTATAGCTTCCTTGCACCGTACGCGGCGACGGCTTTCCCGTCTATGCGCAGCTCGACCCATCCCTGGTCGAGAAGAGGGACAACCGAGCTGAAGCTCGTACAGTTATCCATGGGCTGTCACCAATCAGGACTGCTCCGCATTCCGCCGCCCTGCCCCTGCGGGCGCTGGGGCCGCTTCGGAAGCATTTGGCTTGCGGGCGCTGCGGAGCGGAATCTCCTTCAGGAACAGCGTCAGCAGCAACGCCCCCGCCATCACGACGCCGCCTGTGAAGAACACGCCGGTCAGTGCATAGCTCAGCGCATCGCGCAGCGTCTCCACGAGATTGGCAAAGACCGCTTGCAGGTCGGCAGGAAGACCTTCCCGAAGCTTGTCCAGCTTGCCCGGATCGAGCAGCGCCTGCGGATCGCGCAGCGCCTCGAACGCCTTGGCCGCTTCAGGCGGCAATTCCTTGGGCAAGCCGGCCGACCCTGTAGCGGCGCCCTTTTCCATCATGCGGGAAGCCAGACGGTTCGCCAGCACGGTCGACATGACCGAGACGCCGATCGTGCCGCCAAGCGAACGGAACAGCTGGGACGAGGCGGTCGCCACGCCCAGCAAGCGCTGCTCGACCGCATTCTGTACGGTCAGCGTGAACACCGGCATGGCAATCCCCAAACCGAGTCCGGTAACGATCATATACACGATCGCCTCAAAGGTCGACGTCCCGCGACCCATCGTGGAGAGCAGGTACATGCCGGCCATCATGATGACGACCCCCGCCAATGCGAGCAGCTTATATTTCCCGGTGCGCGTCGTAATCGCCCCGCCGACCGCGCTGCCGAGAACAAGGCTGAGCGTCATCGGCATCGTCACATAACCGGACATCGTGGCGGACGTCCCCATCACGCCCTGCACGAACCAGGGCATGTACATGATCGCTCCGAACATGCCCGCGCCGAGCAGGAAGCTCGCCGTATTCGACACGGTAAATATGCTGTTCCGGAACAGGCCGAGCGGCAGTACCGGGCTGCTTGCCCGGCGTTCCGCCGCAATGAACAGACCCAGCATGACCGCTGCCGCGAGCAACAGGCCGATAATCGTCGCCGAATCCCATTCGTATTTCGTCCCTGCCCACGAGAAGGCGAGCAGCGCGGGCACCATCGTCAGCGCCAGGAGCAGCGAGCCCGCATAATCGACGGTCTCGCCTTGCCTGCGCGGCACCTTCGGAAACAACGCCCAGATCATGACGAAGGCAACGATCCCGAAAGGAAGGAATACCCAGAATACCCACCGCCACTCCATGTTGTCCACGATATACCCGCCGAGCGTGGGGCCGAATACGCTGGCCAGCCCGAACGCGGCGCTCATCGTCCCTTGCCACCGGCCCCGTTCGCGCGGCGCGAACAGGTCGCCGATCACGGTGAACGCCGTGGACATGATCATGCCGGCGCCCAGACCCTGTATCCCGCGATAGATGATCAGTTGAATGATGTCGCCCGACAGGCCGCAGAGCAGCGAGCCAAGCACGAAAACTCCGATGCCCACCAGAATGAACGGCTTCCTGCCGTAGATATCCGACAGCTTGCCGACCAGAATGGTCGTTATGCTGGAGGTCAGCATGAACACCGTGAACACCCAGCTGTAATACTCCATCCCGCCCAGCCGCTCGACGATTCTCGGGAGCGCCGTGCTGACGATCGTCTGGTTGAGCGCCGCGAACAGCATCGCGGCGATGACGGCCGACATGATCGTCATCTTTTTTCGATGGTCCAAATGCTCCACGCCTTACCGGCTCCCTTCTTAAATCGCATCTCCCTATTCCGGCATGCGTCTTTGTTCATTTTGTTCCATGTTGCGCAGAATATGTTCGTAGATGGCCGTCAACTGCACGATTTCTTCGCGTGACAGCCCCGTGAACATCCGGTTCAGAATCTCCCGTCTTTTCGCCATAATCGTCTCGACCAAAGCGCGCCCGCTGCCGGTGATGCCGAGCTGCACGACCCGGCGGTCGTCCTCATTGCGGTCGCGCACAATGAATCCGAGCTCAAGCAGCTTGTCGGCAATGCCGGTAATCGCGCCCGAAGTGACGGACAGCATCTCGGCCAGCGCCGACGCTTTCTGCGGGCCGAAACGCTCCAGCTTGACGAGAATGCCCGCCTGGGTATGGGTCAGGCCATGCAGGTCGGCTTTGTTCCACTCCGACACCACCTTGCGCTGCACGCCGCGAAACGCATCCTCAAGCTTCGACAGTTCCTCTTCCGTCACCGACTCGGGGCCAGTTCCGTCCGGCGCGCCGCTGCCGCCGTTATTCCGTTCGTCCTTCATGATTCACCTGCCTTCACATTCATCCTTTGATATACCAGTAAATATTTTAGCACTAAACTATTTAATTGTAAAATTTCACTCGCCCGCCCGCCGGAGCCGAAAAAAATCCGGATTCCCATAAGCGGGAACCCGGATCATGCTCGCTTCGTTACCTTTGATGCAAAGCAAAAGGCGGAAGGCCGTCCAGCGAATGCCTCACCGCCGACCACGCCGCATGCAGCGTCCGCTGCAGCTGCCAGGCCGTCCTCCCGGCAGCAAGGACCGCCAAGCCGTGGCGGTAAGTGAGGCTTGCGCCCGCAACGATTGCCGCCGGACCGTCTCCGGCGCCCGCCTCAAGCGCCGCGCGCACGGCCGCGAGCTCCGCCGGGGTGATCCGATCGGAGAACGCATGGAATGTGCCGGTATGCGTCATATCCTCCCAAGCGCCGGGAGCGGCAAGCCGCTGCTGCGCGGGCAGCACGAGCTGCCGGCTGCGGAAAATCGGCTCCCCGCCGTAACGGACGGTCAGCCGGTTGTCCAGCCGCCTGTACAGAAACGATTCGCCGCGCAGCAGCCGGCCGGGACACAGCACCTCGGACTGCATCCAGACGGCGCCGGGGCCGAGCTCGACCTCGGTGGCGCTCCTAAAGTCCGCGTCCTTGTACAGCATCATCGGCTCCATCATCGATTGCGCGCAAGCGCCCTCCCCGACGACGAACCGCTGCGTCAGCTCCGCGGCCGTGCCCGGCTTGCACGGATGCACCTTCGTGTAGCTCTGGTTCGTGACGTACAGCCGCGTTCCGGCCGCCAGAGTCCAATCGAACGCGTAACGGTCGCCCGCCAGCATGCCCGGCGAGGCGTCCATCACGATCGCGGCCAGCTCGTGCGGGGTGTCGAACGTTTTGGCGATTTTGACCGGGGCGGTCTGATATTTGCCTTCGAGCATCGTCCGGCCGCCGCGCAGGGCGAACGACGCGCTGAGCACGGATGTCCGGCGGCCGTCCCGCTCCCCGCCTTCAGTGGGAATGCGAGACGCCGCGGGCATGCGCAAGCTCATGTTCGATCCAGTTCATGATGGCATCGACGCCCTCGCCGCCGAATAAGTTCGAGAAAACATACGGCCGGCCGCCGCGCATTTTTCGCGTGTCCTCCTCCATCACTTCAAGACTGGCGCCTACATGCGGTGCGAGGTCCGTCTTGTTGACGAGCAGCAGGTCGGAGCGCATAATGCCGGGACCGCCCTTGCGCGGGATTTTCTCGCCCTGCGCGACGTCGATCATGTAGATGAACCGGTCGACCAGCTCCGGGCTGAACGCCGCCGCGAGGTTGTCGCCGCCGCTTTCGATCAGGATGAAATCGAGATTCGGGATGCGGGCTTCAAGCTCCTCGATCGCCTCGAAATTCATCGATGCGTCCTCGCGGATCGCCGTATGCGGACAGCCGCCCGTCTCGACGCCAATGATCCGTTCCTCCGGCAGGCAGCCGGTTTTGAGCAAAATGCGCGCATCCTCCGCCGTGTAAATATCGTTCGTGATGACCGCCATGCTGTATTTATGGCTGAGCGACTTGGCGATCCGTTCGACGAGCGCGGTTTTGCCGGAGCCCACAGGGCCTCCGATGCCGATCCGCAGCGGGCGCGAACGGTCGAATGCCGGCTGCTCCCAATCATGATGGTGATGCCCCGAACCCGAACCTTGACACATAGCGATTCCTCCATTTCATATCCTTTGTGAATGAATCCGTACCTGAACTAAACCAGCGACATGCCGACCGTGCTAAGACATGAACAAGCGAGAATAAAGCGTCTCGTGCCGCATCGTCATGATGTCGGCCATCGGGACATTGCTGCAGGCCTCCTCCGGCGCGAGCGACTCGGCGATCCGCCGGCCTTCTTCCGTCAGCGGCGCCAGCCGGGCGATTATCGCCTGGCCTTCGGTCTGTCCCATGGACATGAGCCGAAGCGCGCTGCCGATGCAGGTGACGATGCACGCGTACAAGTAGCCCTGCACCGCCACCTCAAGCGGAACGCCGAGCCGCAGGCACGCGAAGCCGTGTACGAGCGGATGCGTCGCCAGGCACGCGCCCGCGCGGTACGCCCCTTGCAGCGGCTCCCAGTCGAGCTGCGGATGCATGCCGGCGGCAAGCCGCAGCAGCCGCCGCCCCATTTTCTCCACGCCGCCGCGCGACTCCGCCCCGAGCCGCTGGACATGCACGAGCCGCTCGATGCGCCACGCCCGTTCCCAATCCTCGGCCTCCGCGGCTTCATAGACCGCTTTGACGACGAGCGCGTCGCCGGTCGCCCAGCTCTGCAGCAGCATCGTCTCGGCATAGCGTTCAAGCTGCTCCGTGGTGGAGATCCGCCCCTCCTGGATCATGGCCTCAAGCCCGAATGAATGGGAGAATCCGCCGATCGGCAAGGCCGAATCGAGCAGCTGCTGCATGGCCAGCCACGGAATGACAGGCAAAGGCGAAGACAATGCGGCCACCTCCTAGAACAGAAAATACCGCTGCGCCATCGGCAGCGACTCGGCAGGCTCGCACGTGCAGGGCTCGCCGTCGACCGTCACCCGGTACGTTTCCGGATCGACCTCGATCTTCGGCGTCGCATCGTTGTGGATCATGTCCTTCTTGCCGATGCCTCGGCAGCCCTTGACCGGCTCGACCCGCTTCTGCAGCCCGAGCTCCTGCGCGATTCCGCGGTCGTAGGCCGCCTGCGACACGAAGGTGATCGAGCTTTGATGCTTCGCCTTGCCGAAAGCGGCGAACATCGGGCGGCCGAACACCGGCTGCGGCGTCGGAATCGAAGCGTTCGGATCGCCCATCTGCGCGTAGGCGATGCTCCCTCCCTTGAGCACGAGGTCCGGCTTGACGCCGAAAAACATCGGGCTCCACACGACCAGATCGGCGAATTTGCCCGGCTCGAGCGACCCCACCAGATGCGACACGCCGTGCGTGACGGCCGGATTGATCGTATATTTCGCGATATACCGCTTGATGCGGCAATTGTCGCTCGCCGTGTCCGGGAACAGCGGGCCGCGCTGCTTTTTCATCTTGTCCGCCGTCTGCCACGTCCGGATGATCACCTCGCCGACCCGCCCCATCGCCTGCGAATCGGAGCTGATCATGCTGAACACGCCCAAATCGTGCAAAATATCCTCCGCCGCGATCGTCTCCGGCCGGATCCGGGAATCGGCGAACGCGACGTCCTCCGGAATGCGGCTGTCGAGATGGTGGCAAACCATCAGCATATCCAGATGCTCTTCGATCGTGTTCACCGTGAACGGCCTGGTCGGATTCGTGGAGGACGGCAGCACGTTCGCTTCGCCGGCCGCGACGATGATGTCGGGCGCATGGCCCCCGCCGGCTCCTTCGGTATGATAGGTATGAATCGTACGGCCGGCAATCGCGGCCAGCGTATCCTCGAGGAAGCCCGCTTCGTTCAGCGTATCGGTATGGATGGCGACCTGCACATCGTAGGCATCGGCCGCCCGGAGGCACGCATCGATCGCCGCCGGCGTCGTCCCCCAATCCTCGTGCAGCTTGAGGCCGATCGCGCCGGCTTCGATCTGCTCGATGAGCGGTCCCGTGAACGAGGCGTTTCCTTTGCCTGTAAAGCCGAGGTTCATCGGAAAAGCTTCCGCCGCCTCCAGCATGCGCCGCATATGCCACGCGCCCGGCGTGCAGGTCGTCGCGTTCGTGCCGGTAGCCGGCCCGGTGCCGCCGCCGATCATCGTCGTCACGCCGGAGGACAGCGCCGTTTCGATCTGCTGCGGGCAGATGAAGTGGATATGGCTGTCGATGCCGCCTGCGGTTACGATTTTCCCTTCGCCGGCAATCACCTCCGTGCTCGCTCCGACGACCATCTTGGCGTCCACCCCGTCCATCAGGTCGGGATTGCCGCCTTTGCCGATGCCGACGATGACGCCGTCGCGAATGCCGATATCGGCCTTCACGATGCCCCAATGGTCGATGATGACCGCGTTCGTAATGAGCGTGTCGAGCACGCCTTCGCTGCGCAGCGCCCGGCTCGATTGCCCCATGCCGTCACGGATCACCTTGCCGCCGCCGAACTTGCATTCATCGCCGTAGACGGTGTAGTCCCGCTCGATTTCCGCCCACAGCTCGGTATCCGCCAGCCTGACGGCGTCGCCGGTCGTCGGGCCGAACATTTGCGCATAGCTTTTACGATCCATGGCGCTCAACTCCGCTCACCTTCCCATGCCTTCAGCCTCTCGCGCACCTGTTCGCCCACCGCGCCGCCGGCCGCTTCCCCGCGGGTCAATCCGTTCAGGCCGAAAGACCGTTTCAGCCCGCCGATCTCGGTCAGCCTCACCGGCTTCTCCTCGCCCGGCTCGAACCGGACGGCCGTCCCGGCCGGAATATCGAGCCGCATGCCGAACGCCTCCTCGCGGTCGAACGACAAGCCCCGGTTCACTTCAAAAAAATGATAATGCGAGCCGACCTGCACCGGCCGGTCGCCCTTATTGATGACGATCATTTCCCGCTTCCTGCGGCCGGCATTCAGCTCGATCGCGCCCGAAGCTGTACGGTACTCCCCTGGAATCATCACTTTCGTCTCCTCTCCGCGCCGAATGTGTTGCCGAACCTGTAATGCGCCATGCGCCATGCGCCATGCGTAATGCGTAACGCGTAATGCGCGATGCGCGATGTCAGCCCGCAATCGGATGATGGATCGTAACCAGCTTCGTGCCGTCCGGGAACGTCGCCTCCACCTGCACCTCATGGATCATTTCCGGCACGCCCGCCATCACTTGCTCGGCCTTCAAAATCCGGGTCCCGTATGCCATCAGCTCCGCGACGCTCATGCCGTCGCGGGCGCCTTCCAGTATCTCCGACGTGATCAGCGCCACGCTCTCGGGATAGTTGAGCTTCACGCCCCGGTTCAGCCGGCGGCGCGCCAGATCGGCGGCGATCGTCACCAGAAGCTTCTCCTTTTCGCGCTCCGTCAACTGCATGTTCTCGCACCTCGCTTTATCGTTTCCTACCATTATAGTAGCGGTCGGGGAGGAAGTAAATCATTTTATGTAAGATAATATAACATAATAAATTAAGATTAGTTTACACGGCTGGATTGTTTTGAGGTCAACAAACAGATGACGCCTTGAAGGTTGCATGTTTCCAATTGTTTCGCACCTCCGTCGCGGGCCGGGCAATCTAGCAAATGCCCGTTCATTGTGATAAACTCAAGCTTATGGACAAGAACATGGGAGGGAACAGTTTTGGCCGCTAAAAAAATGAGATCCGACATGATCACCAAAGGCTTCGACCGCGCGCCTCACCGCAGTCTTTTACGCGCCGCGGGCGTTAAGGAAGAAGACTTCGGCAAGCCGTTCATCGCGGTTTGCAACTCATATATCGACATCGTTCCGGGGCATGTGCACCTGCAGGAATTCGGCAAGCTCGTCAAGGAAGCGATACGCGAAGCGGGCGGCGTCCCGTTCGAGTTCAACACGATCGGCGTCGACGACGGCATCGCGATGGGCCACATCGGCATGCGCTACTCGCTCGCCAGCCGCGAGATCATTGCCGACTCCGTCGAGACGGTCGTCAACGCGCATTGGTTCGACGGCATGGTCTGCATCCCGAACTGCGACAAAATTACGCCGGGCATGATGATGGGCGCGCTGCGCGTCAACATCCCCACCATTTTCGTCAGCGGCGGGCCGATGAAAGCGGGCAAAACGTCCGACGGCCGCTCCATTTCGCTCTCGAGCGTCTTTGAAGGCGTCGGCGCCTACCAGGCCGGCAAGATCGACGAGAAAGGCCTGCAGGAGCTCGAACAGTACGGCTGTCCGACCTGCGGCTCCTGCTCCGGCATGTTTACCGCCAACTCCATGAACTGCCTGGCCGAGGCGCTCGGTCTCGCGCTGCCGGGCAACGGCACGATTCTGGCCGTAGCGCCGGAACGCCGCGAATTCGTCAAGCAATCCGCGCGCCAGCTGATGGAGCTGATCAAGCTGGATCTGAAGCCGCGCGACATCGTGACGATCGAATCGATCGACAACGCGTTCGCGCTCGACATGGCCATGGGCGGATCGACCAACACGGTGCTGCATACGCTGGCTCTGGCCCGCGAAGCCGGCTTCGAGTACCCGATCTCCCGGATCAACGAAGTGGCCGACCGCGTGCCGCACCTGGCGAAGATCGCGCCTGCGTCCGACTGGCATATCGAGGACGTGCACAACGCGGGCGGCGTCAGCGCCGTTATCAACGAATTGCTCAAGAAGCCCGATGCGCTCCACGGCGATCAAATGACAGTTACCGGCAGAACGCTGCGCGAGAACGCGGAAGGCCATGCGATCCTGAACACGGACGTCATCCATACGCTCGATAATCCGCATAGCGAGCGGGGCGGACTCGCCGTCCTGTTCGGCAACCTGGCTCCGGAAGGCTGCATCATCAAGGTCGGCGCGGTCGACAAATCGGTCGGCGGCTACCATAAGGGCCCGGCCATCTGCTTCGACTCGCAGGACGACGCCCTGCACGGCATCGCGAACGGCAAAGTGAAGGAAGGCCACGTCGTGGTCATCCGCTACGAAGGGCCGAAGGGCGGTCCCGGCATGCCGGAGATGCTCGCTCCGACGTCGCAAATCGTCGGCATGGGGCTCGGCGCGAAGGTCGGCCTGATTACCGACGGCCGCTTCTCCGGCGCGTCCCGCGGCATCAGCATCGGCCATATTTCGCCCGAGGCTGCCGAAGGCGGACCGCTCGCTTTTGTCAACGACGGCGACATCATCGAGCTCGACCTGGAGAACCGCCGAATCGAGCTGCTGATCAGCGACGAAGAGATGGCGGCGCGCCGCGCGGCGTGGAAAGGCTTCGAGCCGAAAATCACCCGCGGCTACCTCGCGCGTTATTCGCATCTCGTAACGAACGCCAGCATGGGCGGCGTCATGAAAATCTGACCGATCCGAAAAAAGCCGCCGGGCATTTGTGCCCGGGCGGCTTCTTTTTTGCGCATCATTCTCCATATCCGCTTGCTTATCAACTTCTTAAAGACATTCCGGCTTCCGCGCCAACGGCCTGTTCCTTCCAAAGCTTCTGCCGCGGACCGCCTGCCGTGACGTAGCGACGGTTGAATTCGTCCATCGACATCGCCATGATGTGCGGCACCAGCGTCGCCTGCTTGTCTCGCAGCCGTTCCTTGCCGCTTGGGTGCAGCACCATCATCAGCAGGCGCAAGTAATAGCGCGTGAAGAAACTGAACGGCCCTTTCGGCAAAGCCAGCACACTGAAGCCAAACGCTTCCGGCCCCCGGTGCATCATGCTAACGCCGTACAGGCCTTTGACCTCGTCGAATTCCCTGCGGCCTTCCATATGGGCGGCCAGCTTGGGAAGCGCCTTGTCGACCTCGCGAATGAGCTGAATCGCGGTTTGCAGCACGGAACGGGAATTCAGCATCACCTTCAGCAGCTTCTCATTATCGAAATGAAGCTCGATTACTTTATCCTTGTTCCCGATCGTCCGCCCGTCAGCCAGCACAAGCGTTTTCCCGTAATATGGCCGGATCCGGTAGTGAAAAATCGCGCCGTCGCCCACATCGACGATCCTGAACAGCACGTTGAAGCAGCGCTCCCAGGCCATCCACCCCGAAACCGCCATTCGTTTAAAAAAACCGAGTTTCCTTGCGCTTGCCCCGCCTGTCCGCTTATCCGCGCCGACGGCATTCCGCGCTTCATCCGTCACTGCAATCATCTCCTTAACGGTAACGAAACGGTAGCCGCGGTCGAGGCCCGCCTTCATGTAGGTCTCCAGCGCCTCCAGCATTTGGAGCGGCGCATCCTCGTCGGCTCCGAACGTCGTGCCGCGGTCGTGCAGCAGCACGATCTCGCCCGGCCGCAGCTTTTTCATCATTCGTTGGGTCAGTCGCCCGGCGCCCACACGGCTGCGCCAATCGCCGAACATCGCCGACCATAAAATAATTTGCAAATAACCGTGCTTGGAAAAATCAAACAGATTGACGATCCCCCACGGCGGACGGTAATAGCCGGGCCGCTGCCCGGTCGCCTTCTTGATGATATCGGACGTGCGGTGAATCTGCTTTTTCACGGCTCCCGGCCGCATCAGCCAATTCGTCTTATGAACGTAATTATGAATCCCGACGATATGCCCTTCGGCCTGCATGCGCGTCAGCAGCTCCGGGTGCTTTTCCGCATGGATCCCGACAACGAAAAACGTCGCTTTCGCTCCGTACCGCGCGAGCAGATCGAGCAGCAGGGGCGTGTACCTCGGATCGGGTCCGTCGTCGAACGTAAGCGCGATCTCGCGTTCGGCCCGTCCCCGCTTAAATACGCGGAAACCGAACGTTCGGCTGACGAAGCCGGGGAGAAACGCGTAAAAGGTCAATAAGTAAAAACCCCACAGCAATATACTCTCCATACTCTAGTTTCCCCACCATCCCTTAATCGCGCGCCAACAGTTGAACGCTCTCATGATGCTTTTCTCATTGCTTAATTGTATCATAACCTCATAAAAAATAGGCGTGTTTTCTAAAACTATAGTACAATCGGATTAGATTGAAGGGAAGGGGAATCGGCATGCTTACGTTCTACAAAAAATATTGGCGCACCGCATTTGACATCGCTCTCATCGCCTTGACGGTCTGGCTGATCATGTTCACGTTCAGCTTCCTGTACCGCATTGCGACTCCGGTTTTCCTGTCTTTCCTTATTTTTGCCTGCATTGAGCCGATCGCGAAGCGGTTGAACCGGATCGGCCTGAAGAAATCGCTCGCTTCGGCCGTCGCGATCCTGTTCTTCACCGTCGTTATACTCGGCGCTTTCATCGGCGCGGGTATTCTGGTCACAAGCGAGATCAACGGTTTAATCAATAAGCTGCCCGAATATCAAGAGGCCCTCACCGCGCAGGCCACCGACATCATTGCCTGGGTGCAAGCCCAGATGAATGCCGTCCCGGACGACGTGGTGGACAAATCGCAGAACGTCATCAACTCCATCACGAAGTGGGGCTCCGGCGTCGCGGCCGGCTTGCTCGGCTGGTTGGTCGGCTTCCTCTCCTCGTTCTCCGCGTTCGTCATCAATTTCGGGATCGGCATTATTTTGGCCTACTTCCTGAGCGTTGAGATCGAGACGTGGAAAAGGACCGCCGGAAGCAAGACGCCGAACACCTTCAAGAAGGCGTTCTACTTCCTGAAGGACAACGTGCTCGTCGGCATCGGCGGTTATTTGAAGTCACAGCTCATTCTCATCTCGATCACGTTCGCGGTCGTGCTCGTCGCACTGCTGGCGCTTGGGGTCGGCAACGCATTCACGATCGCCGTCCTGTCCGCGATCGCCGACGTGCTGCCGCTGCTCGGCGTAAGCACCGTGTTCATTCCGTGGATCATCTACCTGTTCGTAACGGGACAAACGACCTTGGCGATCTGGCTTTCCGTCATTCTCGGCGTCGTGCTGCTGACCCGCCAAATTCTCGAACCGAAAATAACCGGCGACACGCTCGGCGTATCCGCCTATACGATGCTGGTGTTTATGATCGTCTCCCTGTCGCTGTTCGGCGTCGCCGGCGTCATTCTGTCGCCGATTCTGGTCATCCTGATCAAGGCGCTGTACGATCAAGGGTATCTTCATCGGTGGATCAGGTCGCCCAAGGGCGAATTCGACATCCAAACCGTCCCCCCATCGGGGCCTACCGAATAAACGGCAAGCCTCCCATCCGTATTATCCGGATCGGGAGGCTTTTTCGTGCGCGGCAATGATATCCATAACGCCGCGGTACAGCGCGGTCGCCTGATTGGCGCTGCCCGCGGGCCTGTTGCCGGCCAGAACCGCCACCGCGTAGCGGGGCGACTCGACGGGGCCGTAGCCGACGAACCATTGGTGGTTGACAGGGGCGCCATTCACGGCAACGGCTTGCGCGGTACCCGATTTCCCCGCCAGCCTCCACTGCGCGCGCTGAAGCGGCTTGCCGGTGCCGGCCGATACGACCGCTTCCATCCCTTGAAGCAGCGCGCTTGCGGTGGCGGGGGAGACCCTTCCGAAACGGGAAGGGGCGCGTCGGGCTGGCAGCCGCGCCATCAACCGGCCGTCGGCGTAACGGATCTCCTTGACGATTCGCGGGGCCGACACGTCCCCGCCGTGCAGCAGCGTCACCATCAGGTTGGCGGCCTGCAGCGGCGTCACGGACACATCCCGCTGGCCGATCCCCGTTTGCGCCAACAATCCGCCGTCACGCCGGCGCGGGATACGGGCGAAGATGCGGCCCGCCTCCTCTTCCTCAAGCAATCTTCCTACCGGACCGGGCGGTTCTCCGCTCTTCGCCGCCTGCCACCCGACGCGCCGGCCGAGACCGAGCCGGTCCGCGGTCCTGTCCAGCTCGTCCGCCGTCAGCCGCTCCGCGATTTCAGCGAACGCGACGTTGCAGGACTGCGCCAGCGCCTCGATTAGCGTCAGCCGGCCGTGGCCTCCCGGCAGCCAGCAGGACAGCCCGTATTTGCCGTACTCGCCTTCACAATGGAACGTCTCCTTCGGATGCAGCCTGCCCGTCTCCAGCGCCGCGGCTTCCGTAACCAGCTTGAACACCGAGCCCGGCGCTGCGGCGCGCAGCGCCCGGTTAACGGTTTCATCCGCCCCTTCGCTGATGGAGAAAGGGTCGAGCTCCGGCCTCGATACAATCGCCGCAATGTCCGCATTGCGGGCGTCGAGCACGACGATCGCGCCTTCCTTCAGGCCATTCCGCGCGGCATAAGCCTCCAGCTTGCGCTGCAGCCCAAGATCGAGCGTCGTGACGACGGTAAGCGGAAAATACGGATTGTCCGGCGCCTTCACCTTCAATTCGTCAGCCGCACGAATCCCCCGCGTGTCAGCTTCGGCCGAGCGGGACCGGTAAGCGACCGTAGGCCCGGCGCCCTGCAGAAGCCGGTCAAGCGAACGCTCAAGGCCGATTCCCCCTACGGTGTCGGAGAGACTTCGATCCCCTCGCGCCAACTCCGGCGCATACAGTCTGGCCGTCAGCTCCGGATGCTGGCCGATGAATCCGATCGCATGTATGCCGGTCTTGTCCCCCGCGTAACGAATATGATACGGAAGCAGATAAACGCCGGGCACGCCGGCCGTGCGGATTGCTTTGTCCAATGCTTCGGGAAAAGCCGCAGGCGGCCCGTTGCCGTCCGCTCCGCGCCACCAGTCCGGCTCCTTCAGCCCTGCCAGCCAATCGGCCAGCATCTCATACTCGACATCCATAGCGGCGGCGAGCCGTCTTGCCGCGGCCGCATCGACGCGGCCCCCTGATGCGGCCGGAAAAGCGGCGACGCCGTAAATCGCGCCGCCCGTAATCGGCGCGCCGTACCGGTCGACAAAGTCTCCCCGTCCCGTATCGAGCACCAATCCTTCCTGCCGCTGCCTGACCGCCTGGACGACAAGCCCGTTCTTCTCCGCGGACGGCAAGCCGCCGCCCTGGAGCAGAAACAATCGCATCAGGTATACGGCAGCCAACCCGGCGAACGCCGCGGCCAGAACGAAAATCCGCCGTTTGTCCGTCATTCGCTCAACCGCCCCCCCTCCGCGCCTCTGCGCCCGCGTCTCTGCGCGTTTGCGCGCCTTTTCTACAGTTTTTCCAGATGCAGGCACAGGAATACCGAAAACAAAAAAACCCAACCTGAATAGTCAGGCCGGGGAGAACAAAGCATTATTGCGGCAAATTAACCGTTGGTTCTGAACCGCGAAAGCGTTTCTTTCAGCTGTGTCGACACGGTCTCCAGCTTGTTGGAAAGCTCGACGAGCCCTTCGCTTATGCTCAGCTGCTCATTGCTGAGCGAGGCCACTTCCTCGGATGTAGCGGACGCTTGCTGCGCGACGGCGCTCACGTTGCCCATCGCTTCCGATAGTACGGATTGCGTCTCGCCGAGCTGGCCCACCGATGCCGTCACGGTATCCAGATGGCCGACAAAACTGCCCATCTGGGTCTGCACGGACAGGAAAATCTGGTTCGCCTCTTTAACCGACTCGATCTGCTCCCGGAAGAGCGGATAAGCTTCGGACAGTACGCCGACGGTATCGTCGATTTCGCGCTGAATCGTCTCCGTTATCTGGGCGACGACGTCGATGGACTGTCTCGATTGATCGGCGAGCTTGCGGATTTCGTCCGCGACCACCATAAAGCCTTTGCCGGCCGCCCCCGCTCTTGCGGCTTCAATCGTCGCGTTAAGGGACAGGATGTTCGTCTGCTTGGTCAGGTTGTTGAGCACGTCCAGAATTTTGCGGATCGACCGGGTGCTGTCTTTCAGCTTGTCTACCTTCTCGACCATGCTGCGCGTCATATCCTCGGTCATGCCGGTTTTCTCGATAAGCGCCGCCATATAGCGGGTGCCCTGTTCACTTGCTTTCTCGACCTCGGTCGCGGAAGCGGCCATCAGTCCGCCGGCTTCGTTGACGTTCGCCATACGCACACCCATATCGTCCGTCAAGCCGCTGCCTTTCTCGGCTTCCACCGCCAGGCTCGTCGCCCCGTTTGCGATTTCCTCCGTGGCGACGGCGATTTCCTTGGCCGAGACGGCCGTCTTTTTGGATGCTTCCGACAGATCGCTTGCCGTTTGCAGCACCTCCTGCGCCGACCGGTTCGTCTGATCGACCAGCGAGGTGATCTGGGTCATCATTTGATTAAAGCTTTGGGCCAACTGCCCGATCTCATCCTGCTTATTAATGGAGGAGCGGATGGACAGGTTGCCTTTCTCGCCCTCGTTCATCAAATTGCGCAGCTGTCCAAGCGGCACGGCGATCATCCGGATAACGAGCAACCCGATCCCGACTGCGAGCAAGCCGGCAACAATCGCGGCAATCCACGTCAGGTTCCGAATCTCTTTGGCGTCCTCCACCAGCGAATCTACCGGAATCATACCGATAAGCCTCCAGTCCAGCTCATCGAATTGCTGGTAGACGCCGAGCGAATGCATGCCTTTATGCAAGCCGGTAAACGAGCCTGACGGCTTATCGGCCGAAGTGAGATCCAATTTCCCTCCGATTTCCGATTGATCCTCGGCGTATAGGATAGCGCCGTCCGCGCCCACGATATATAGGTCGCTGTCTGTGCCGAGCGAAATGTCGCCCAGTTGTTCCGACAGATTACGGTAATCGAACTCCAGCACCAACAGATACAAAGGCTCGCCCGTGTTGATCGACTTGATGAGCCGGGTCAGGCCGAACGTAGGCTTTGCCTGTTTTCCGTTCAATCCCGCAGGCTGCGTCGGAATCCAATACGGGCGCTCTTTGGATTCGATAGCCTTTTTGTACCAATCCGTTTCCATGGCCGCGGCCACATCCAACTGGCTGTTCCCCGAGGTAATAGGCTTCAGATAGTCGGCCAACGGAATCATCGCGCCGCCGTAAACGGTACGGCTGTTGCTTAGCAGGAAGGTTTGGAACACATTATCAATGGATTCCAGACTCTGGAATTCCTCAAAATCATCCAAGCCGCCGCGCGACAGCTCCAACGACAAAGACTGCAGGTTGTTGTCGACAAGCAGCTGCATGGTCAAGGCCTCATAATTCGCATACATCAAATCAAGCTTGCTGGCCGTTTGCGCGATCGTTTCCTGGCTGGCCTGGGATACCTTTTTCTTGATGATATCTTTGGATACGGAATAGGAGTATAGGCCGACCGCCAGCACGCAGGCCACGATGCTGCTGAAAATGATCAGGAACAGCTTCAGGCCGACCGAACGGGTGAGTCTCGTCTTGCCGACACCTTTGCCCGCATCCTTCAATCCCTCAGTTGACGCTTGCAGCGCTTTTTTCACGCCGTTCCATGTTGATTGCGTTTTCATGTTCGATTCGCCTTTGCCGGTTTTAAACTTGTCCATCCATTTCATGTGATATACACCGCCCGGATTCATTGTTAGGTAAAGCAGACTGAGGTGGCAGAAAGGGGCTCTCCCGTTCGCCGAGACGCGCCAAAAGACTGGAATACCCCAATATTCGACAAACTTCTCCCATATCCTTCATGGTCCTGCTTTAAGCTTGCGACGTTTTTCCCACCAACCTTCTATATATCGGCAGTTTCCGGGTTATGTATGAGGGAGAAAGAGTATTTTTTTGCCTGGATTTCAGCCTAAAGAGGGCTTCCCGCGGGGAAGCCCTTCCTGCATGGCAATCGGCTGACAGCCGTTATTTGCGTATCCGTTTCCGCATCATATCCATCGGCTGCACCGGCTGCGCGGTCCGCATCCGGATCAGCTGCAGCGGGTGGCGCGCGGCATCCAGCGCCAGGCCCGCCTCATCCGTCAATTCGCCGACGGTTTGTTTGAAAAACGTGCCGCGGGGGCCGACGAATTCAACCTCCTGCCCGGGCTTGAAATGGTTGCGCTGTTGGATCGTCGCGATGCCGGTCGCCTCGTCATAGCCCATAACCACGCCCGCGAAATCATAAGGAGCCGCCTTGTCCTCCGGCTCGTAAATGTGATCCTCCGCGCCCGGCGTATCGAAGAAAAAGCCGGTGTTGAGCGGCCGGTTTGCCGCCTTGCGGATTTCCTCGAGCCACTCAGGCTTCAGCTCGTAGCCCTCCGGATCGGCGAAATAAGCGTCGATCGCCTGGCGGTATACGCCGACTACCGTCGCCACGTAATGCAGACTCTTCATCCGGCCTTCGATCTTGAAGCTGTCGACGCCGACTTCGATCAGCTCGGGCAAATGCTCGATCATACACAGGTCCTTGGAGCCCATCGTGAACTTGTCGTCCTCCGGCGCGTATGCCGGAGCATCCTCATCCACGAACAGGTCGTATTTCCAGCGGCAGGACTGGCAGCAGCCGCCGCGGTTCGAATCGCGGTCCGTGAAATGGTTCGACAATACGCAGCGCCCGGAGAACGACGAACACATCGCCCCGTGCACGAACGCTTCGATCTCGATATCCACATGCGCCTTGATCTCGGCGATTTCCTCCAGACTCGTCTCGCGCGCCAGCACGACGCGCGGCAGCCCTTCGTCCTTCCAGAACTTGACCGCCTGCCAGTTCAGCGTCGACTGCTGGGTGCTCAGGTGAACCTCAAGGCCAGGCGCCGCGCGCTGGGCGGTCTCGATGACCGCGGGATCGGCCGCGATAATCGCCGCGATGCCCGCCTCCTCGAGCGAGCGCAAATACTCTTCAAGCCCTTCAATGTCCTCATTGTGGGCGTATATATTGGTGGCGACGAACACCTTCGCGCCGTAGCGGTTCGCGAATTCGACGCCTTCCTTCATTTCCTCGATGCTGAAATTGTCCGCGTTGGAACGGAGACCGTATTTCTGCCCTCCGATATAAACCGCGTCCGCGCCGTAATGGACGGCGAACTTCAGCTTTTCCAGGCTTCCCGCCGGAGCCAGCAGCTCCGGTTTCGCAAGCCGGTGCCGCTTGCCTTGCAGCTTCGGCTTCGTTAAAGTGGCCATGCGGTCACCTCCTTCGTACCTTTAAGTTTAACACAGGTTCAATACACTTGCTCTTTGTAAAAAAATCCGAATGACAGCTCGCGGTGCGGATCCTGCAGCTCGCGGATCGGATCCAGCCACTCGTCGCGGAAGCGGTAGCCCGCCGGGTCGGCGTAATACGCATCCATGACGCGGCGGTATGCGCGTACGACCGCCGCGTTGTAGGCAGCCGGCTTCAGCAGTCCTTCGATTTTCACGGAATCGACGCCCGGCTCGAGCAGCTCATGCAGGCTTTCCAGCATGCAAATGTCGTCCGAGCTCATCATGTGCGTGCCGTTCTCATCCTCATAGATCGGATAACGCTCATCCGGCCGCTCGATCTCGATCAGGTACAGCCCGCTCTCCATGCCGCGCCCGCCCGCTTGCTCCTTCAGCTCCGCCGGCTTGCCCGACCGTTCCTGGTGTTCGGCATAGCTGTGAATAAGGCTGCGCTTGGAATGATAAATGTTCGTCATGCCGTGTACCTGAACCTGCACCTCCAGCTCCGTATTCGCTTTGAATTCGAGCACCTGATCCATGTTCAGCTCCCGGGCGAGCACGACCCGCGTCGCGCCTCTGCGCCCCCAATAATTGGCGGTCGCGTAGTTCGTGGAGGTCATCTCCGCATTCCAATGCAGCCCCAGGCTCGGCGCCTCGCTTCTCGCCGCCGTCAGAACGGCCGGATCGCCGAACACGACGGCGTCGACGCCGGCCGCCTCCAGCGCGCGCAGATAGGCCGGCAGCCCCGGCAGCAAGGCGTTGTCGATCAGATTGTTCACGGCCGCGTAAATGCGCACGCCGCGCGGCTTCGCGAATGCCACGGCCGAGCGGATCGTCGCGAGGTCGAACTCGCCGGCCATACGCACCGCGTAGCGGGATTCCCCGACGACAAAAGCGTCCGCGCCCGCTTCGGCGAGCCACCGCAGCTCCTCCATCGAAGCGGCCGTGGTGAGCAGCTCCGTCCGTTTAGTTGCCGCCACCTGCATAACCTCCCTTTTCCGCGGTTTGGTTGCTTTTCCTGATGTTTTTCAAATGCTCCTCATAGGTTCGCGCGAACAGATGCGTCTGAGTGCCGTCCTTCTTCGTAACGTAATAGAAGTAATCGGTTTGCTCCGGATAAAGCGCCGCCTTGATGGAGCTCAAGCTCGGGTTGGCGATCGGTCCGGGCGGCAAGCCGGGAATTTGATACGTGTTATACGGGCTCTCCACCTGCAGGTCTTTCTCGTAGAGCCGTTCCTTCGGCTTGTCCAGCGCATACTGCACGGTGGCGTCAATCTGAAGCGGCATTTTTTCCTTGATCCGGTTGTAAATGACGCCGGCGACGAGCGGACGCTCCTCGGCGACGACGACCTCGCGCTCGACCAGCGACGCGACCGTCATCATTTCATGGAACGTCAGGCCCAGCTCGTTCAGGCGGCCTTCCCAGCCTTCGGGCAGCTGTGACAGCTTGTTGTCGAGCTCGGCCAGCATCCGGGCCAGAATGTCCTCTTCCGTGCTTTCCTTGTCCATCTCGTACGTTTCCGGAAACAAATAGCCTTCCATGCGGTGCCGGATATTCGCGTTCTCCGGAATGCCTCCCATAATGCCTTCCCACCGGTAGGCGTCCGGATTGTCGGCAAGCTTAAGAAACTTGTCTTTGTCGATCAGCGATTCGGCCTGCAGCTTGTCCGCGATCTGCAGCAGCGTGAACCCTTCGGGTATCGTGAAGCGGATCGTTTCGGCCTTGACCGTGTCGCCGGCATTCAGCTTGGCGATGATCTCGTCATGCGTCATCCCCGGCTTCATCTCGTATTGGCCTGCCTGAAAGCCGGCCCCTTCATTGCGGTAGCGCAAATAATATTTAAAAATGAATGCGTTGCGGATGACGCCTTTCTCCTCCAGCAGGTCCGCAACCGCGAACGGCGACGAGCCCCGCGGAACCTCGACGCCCACCGTGTCCCCATCGGGCGCGGGACGAAGCCCGTTCCACACAAACAGGGCGACGGCGGCGGACGCGGCTAGAACAAGCGCCAGCAGCGTCAGGATTAGCCGCAATGTCATTCGGCTTTTTGAGCTTGGCGGCCCCCCGGCCCCGGTTAACGCTTGTCCGTCCGCCTGCATTCCATCCGGCATCGAATACAACCCTCTCTTTAACGTCTGAACAGCCTTAAGGGACGGGATAACCCGCCCCCGCCCCTTAAGCCGCTTCCTATAAATCGACCGCTTACCGGTGGCCGCCGCTCTCGAAGAGCAGCGCATCGTAGCCTTCCGCGGCCGTTTCCCATTCATCCTCGTCCTCAATGGACTCCAGCTCGAGGCGGCCGTCCCCCCCGTCCAGCACGCGGAAGAAGGCGACCTCGTCTTCCTTGCGCATCATCGCCGTTTGCAAAGCCGCGTATACCGCATCGTTCAGCCGGTATTCCGCAAGAATGCGGAACGATTCCGCCTCGCCGTCATCCGCAAGAAGCTCCACGTCGATGCCGTAGGCTTCCCGGAGCCGGTCAAGCGGCTGGGGTTCCCACTTTCCGGTCATATCGATCAGCGCTCCTCCCGCTTAAGAAGACAGCGTCAGTCGCTGTCCTCCATCTCGCCCAGAAGTGTATTGAACGTCTCTTCCACCATGTTCCACTCTTCCTCGTCGTCAATGGTGAAGAGCTTCAAATCGTCGCCGTCTTCCTCATAGCGGAAAGCGTACACCTCGTCGGTTTCCTCTTCGCCGTCGTCGTCGGCATTCACAGGAACGACCATCATGTATTTCTGGTCGGAACCGTCGACCTCGAATTTCATGATGACCTCGAACTCTTCCTCGTTCCCGTCCTCGTCCGGAATATAAATAATTTCCGGTTCTTCAAACTGCATGTCGTCCTTTGTCATCGTTACCCTCACCTTTTCGTTTTAGAGTCGAGATAATTTTGCAAAATGAGCGTCGCCGCCATTTTGTCCACCACTTGCTTCCTCTTCTTACGGCTGATGTCCGCCTCGAGCAGCGTGCGCTCCGCGGATACGGTGGTCAGCCGTTCATCCCACAGGTGAACAGGTAAGTTTAGTTTCTCGCGCAAGTTCTGCGCAAATGCGATGCAAATTTCGCCACGCGGCCCGATCGTTCCGTTCATGTTCCTCGGAAGACCGACGACAATTTCCCCAACCTCGTGTTCGCGAGCCAAACCGGCGATGGCATCCAGTTCCCCGCCGTCGCGCCTTTTCTCGACGACGCCGACGCCCTGAGCCGTCCATCCGAACGGGTCGCTTACGGCAACGCCGATCCGGCGGTCGCCGTAATCCAATCCCATCAATCGCATTGGCCGGCCGCCCTCTTTTCCGTTTCGGTTTGCTTACCTTCTGTGCTGGCTCAGATAGGAACGAACAAGCTCCTCGATCAGTTCATCCCTTTCCTTTTTGCGGATCAGGCTTCTCGCGTTGTTGTGGCGCGGGATGTAAGCCGGATCGCCCGACAGCAGATAGCCGACGATCTGGTTGATCGGATTGTATTCCTTATCGACCAGCGCGTCGTACACCGTCAGCAAAATGTCTTGGGATGACGTCTCCATTTCGTCCGCCTTGACATCGAACTTCATCGTCTTGTCCATGGAACTCATCACCGGCACCTACCTTTCGGGGTCAAGCAAAAATTCATATTTCCATCATATCACATTTGCTTGCGAAAGAACCAGTTCCTCGACCATTCGAAGCGCTTCTTCAAGCTTCGACGGATCTTTGCCTCCGGCTTGCGCCATATCCGGGCGGCCTCCGCCGCCTCCGCCGCACACCGCGGCCGCTTCCTTGATCAGCTTGCCGGCATGGAGGCCCTTCTGCACCAGATCCGGCGAAACGCTGACGACCAGGTTCACCTTGTCGCCGTCCACCGCGCCGAGCGCGATAACCGCGCTGTCGAGCTTCACCTTCAGCTCGTCGGCGATGCCGCGCAGCGCCTCCATGCCGCCGGCGGCCACCGCAGACGCCAGCACCGTCACGCCGCCCTGCGTCTTCGCTTTCGCCTCAAGCGAACCTGCCTCGATGCGGCCCAGCTTCGCCTGGAGCGATTCGTTCTCGCGAGACAGCTCCTTCACCTGCGCGAACAAGGCGTCAATCCGCTTCGGCACGTCGGCCACGTTCGATTTCAACGCGCCGGCCGCCTGCTTCAGCAGCTCAAGCTGCCCGTCCATGTAGGCGTAAGCGTGGCGTCCCGTCAGCGCTTCGATGCGGCGCACGCCGGAGCCGATTCCGCTCTCGCCGACCAGCTTGAACAGGCCGATCTGCGCGGTGTTGGCGACGTGGCAGCCTCCGCAGAGCTCGAGGCTGTAGTCGCCGACCTGTACGACGCGCACCGTGTCGCCGTACTTCTCGCCGAACAGCGCCATCGCGCCCATCGCTTTCGCCTCCGAAAGAGCTTTCCACTCGATCTTAAGCGGCGTGCCGAGCCAGATCCGCTCGTTCACCCGGCGCTCGATGTCGGTCAGCTCCTCGGCCGTAATGCTGCCGAAATGCGAGAAGTCGAAGCGAAGGCGCTCCGGCTCGACGAGCGAGCCCGCCTGGTTGACGTGGCCGCCCAGCACTTCCTTCAGCGCTTTGTGCAGAAGATGAGTAGCCGTATGATTTTTGACAATATCCTCGCGCATCGTGCGGGAGACGGATGCCTCAACCGTCTCGCCCACGCGCAGCGTGCCGGAGACGACGGCGACCAGATGCACATGCTGGCCGTGCGGCGCTTTCGTCACATCGGTCACCTCGGCGCGCACGGATTTGCCCGCCAGCGTGCCGTGGTCGCTGACCTGTCCGCCGCTCTCGGCGTAGAAAGGCGTCCGGTCGAGAATGACGAGGCATTCGCTGCCTTCTCCGGCGAGGTCGACCGCTTCGTCGTTCATGAAAATCGCCGCCACTTTGGCTTGCGCGGTCAGCTCGGCATACCCGACGAATTCGCTCGGCGCGGTATATTCGCCGAGCGGGCCGCCCTGCGTCTTCATGCTGCCGCCGTCCTGCCGCGCCGCGCGCGCGCGTTCCCGCTGCGCTTCCATCGCCGCGTCGAACCCGGCGCGATCCACAGTCAGGCCGTGCTCGGCCGCATAATCCTCCGTCAGATCGAACGGGAATCCGTACGTGTCGTACAGCCTGAACGTATCTTCCCCGCCGATCTCGATACGGCCTTCCTTGCGCGCGTCTTCGACGAGCGCAGCCAGGATGCCAAGCCCGTCCGTAAGCGTTTCGTGGAAACGCTCCTCTTCCGTGCGGATGACGCGCTCGATGAACTCGCGCTTCTCCGCCACTTCGGGATAATAGCCGCCCATGACGTCGCCGACGACCGGCGTCAGGCCGTACAGGAACGGCTTGTCCACGCCGAGCTTCTTGCCGTAGCGGACGGCGCGCCGGAGCAGACGCCGGATGACGTAGCCGCGGCCTTCGTTGGACGGCAGGACGCCGTCGGCGACCGAGAACGCCACGGTGCGGATGTGATCCGCAATCACCTTGAGCGCGACATCCGACTCCTCGTCGTCATGATAGCGCACGCCGGCAATTTCACAGGTCCGGTCGATGATCGGCGTGAACAGGTCGGTGTCGAAGTTGGAGTCGACATCCTGAAGGATCGAAGCAAAACGCTCGAGCCCCGCCCCCGTATCGATATTTTTGTTCGGCAGCGGCGTGTAGCTGCCGTCCTTATTATGATTGTATTGCGAGAACACGAGATTCCATACTTCGAGGAACCGCTCGTTCTCGCCGCCCGGCCAGCATTCCGGATCCGACAGGTCGCCGTATTTGTCTCCGCGGTCATAGAAAATTTCCGTACAAGGTCCGCAAGGGCCCTCGCCGATATCCCAGAAATTCTCCTCCAGCCTGTAGATCCGCTCGGCGGGCAGCCCGATTTTCTTGTTCCAGTACTCGAACGCTTCCTCGTCCTCGGGGTGAATGGTCACGGACAGACGGTTCGGATCGAAGCCGATCCACTGCGGGCCGGTCAGAAACTCCCACGCCCAGGTGATGGCCTCCTCCTTGAAATAGTCCCCGATCGAGAAATTGCCCAGCATTTCAAAAAACGTGTGGTGCCGGCGCGTTTTGCCGACGTTCTCGATGTCGTTCGTGCGGATGCATTTCTGCGAGTTGGCGATCCGCGGATTGTCCGGCTTCACGCGCCCGTCGAAGTACGCCTTGAGCGGCGCCATGCCGGCGTTGATCCACAGCAGGGACGGATCGTTGTGCGGCACGAGCGAGGCGCTCGGCTCAATCTTGTGGCCTTTGCTCTCGAAAAACGCCAGCCATTTGGAACGGATTTCACTAGCTTTCATAACGTTCTACTCCTCCGATTGTCGTGAAAAATGAAAAAAACGCCCGTGCATATTTGCAGGGACGAATTAAATTCGCGGTACCACCCTGGTTACCGGCCCATAAGCGGTCCGGTCGCCTCGTCGGACGTTAACGGGCCCACCCGGCGGATGTCAATCCGCGCTCCGAAACCAGCGTTCAGCCGTTCCGGCGCCTCGGAATTCTTCCAGCCTCCCCGGCTGCGCCCGATCCTTGCGGAACGGCTTGCGGCGCTCGGGGGGAATTCCTTCTCTGTCGGCGGGCTGCGGCCTACTCCTGTCTCTTCAACGCTTTGTTCAAGTATATGCTTTCAGACGCTCTTCCTTCAAAGTATATCGGCATCGCGCGGCTCTGTCAAATCGTCTTGCGCCTGATCCAGTAGGCAAACAGATGCTGCAAAACGACCTTCACCGCCGCGAAAATCGGCACCGCCAGTATCATGCCGACAAGCCCGGCCAACTGCCCGCCCACCAGCAGGACGAAAATGATCGTCAGCGGATGCATGTGCAGCGTCCGTCCCACCACCTGGGGCGAGATGATATTGCCCTCGATGATTTGGCAGGCCATATTGACGGCCGCGACGAGCAGCATCATTTTCACCGACACGGTGGACGCCACGACGAGCGCGGGCGCGGCGCCGATGAACGGGCCGAGATAAGGGATCACGTTCGTGATGCCCACGATCCCGGCCAGCAGCAGCGGATACGGAAGCCCGATCGCCCAGTAGCCGATATACGCCAGCACCCCGACCAGCACGCACACGATAAATTGCCCGCGGATATAATTGCCGAGCGCCTCGTCGATGTCCTTGAACAGTCGGACGGTGCTTTGCCGATGCGCACGGGGCACGTAAGCGATGACGGCCCGCTCGAACGCGTCGAAATCTTTCAGGATGTAGAAGGCGAGAAAAGGAATAATGAACGCGACGAACACGACGTTCAGCATCGCCCCAATGTTGTTGACGAACGCGAACGCGGCGTCGTACAGCTTTTTTTCCGCTTCATATAACGAGTGGGTCAGCCCCTTGCGGATGCTCTCCGGCAGAAACGAGCTGTTGTTCAAATCGTTCATGAAGCTCTGCGCGCGCATCGTCAGCTCCGGCGCATGGGCGTTCAGCTCCGCCATCTGCAGGACGAACATCGGGATGACGTTCATCAGCACGACCGTGACGGCCGATGCAAACACCGCGTAAATGAGCAGCACGGCCACCGACCGGGGCATCCTGCGGGCCGCCAGCATCGTGACGATCGGGTTCAATACGTAGGAGATGATCATGGCAATCAGAAAAGGAGCCAGCACCGTTTTCAGAAAATCGTACACGTTCGCGATGACCGGCTTCAATTGAAGCAGCAAAAAGAGCGCGAGCAGCGCAAGTATCGAATAGACGAGGCCGGTGAACAGCCGGCTGTTCGTCCATTTTTCCATAACGGCTCCACCCCCTTGTCCGATCCGATGCCTGGCCCATCCGCAGCATCTTCCTGTACATTATATGTACCGGGCGGACAAAGTACTCCCCAAATTTTCCCCAAAAACTGACGCGCAGCCCGGAAGCTTATTCCCACTGCTTGTCTGGGGTCCAGGGAACACGCGCAAAAGCACAAAAGACAGCCGTCGCCGACTGCCTTTCTTCCATCCTTGCTTCAGTTCGCGTGCAACTGTGCGATTGGCTGCTCCTCGAAAAATAGATCGTCCAGGGAGCTGAGCGTGCCGTCTTCCTCCACTTGGAAAACGGACATTTTGTCCCCGTTGACGGTCAGTTCAATGAAACAGCCCCAGCAGTAAAATTGGTGCGAGCCGATTTTTCCGATATCTTTCGAGTTGCAGTTGGGGCATCTCATCATGATCCATTTCTCCCTATCTTCCCGTTTCCGTGACGATTTTCTCCAGTTCTTCTTCACAGCGGGCCGGGACGACAATCGCGTCATCCCCGAGCGTCACTTGAACGGGATCGCCGGGGGCTTTGAGCCATTTGCGCCCTTCCAGCAGATCCGAGACAAAACCATCCGTTAATTCAAAACCTAGTATTGGTGTACCCGATTTTTCCTGAAAATAAACATCGGAGACGCGGCCGAGTTGACGGCCTTCTTCCGTAACGACGGGCAAATCCTTCATCCGGATCGTACCGGTGTGAAAAGCCCTGCCGATCTCCGCCGACTTGAGCCGGCAAACCGCTTTCTTGCCGCTGATCAGGACGACGTCCCTGCCGCAGGCTTGCACATGCTCCCAACGAACGGCTTCGTAGAAGGTGGTCAGCCACCATCTTCTCGCCTTCAGGACAATGCCCGCGAGCGACCAACGGTCGTCAAACCACACGTCGAGCACATTGCCGGCCGACCGGCCGGTGCGGGCGTCGATAACGGGGAGACCGATCAAGTTCTGCAGCTTGTACATGCCGGAAAAGCCTCCTAGGCATTACTACGGATTCGTTCCGCGACGGTTGCAACTTTTTGCGCCGCCGTGTCGATTTCCTCCGAAGTATTCCCCAAACCGAAGCTGAATCTTACCGCCGAGGCCAGACGTGCTTCCGAAAGCCCCATCGCCTGCAGCACATGGGACCTCTCGAGGGCGCCCGACGTGCAGGCGGAGCCGCTTGCGGCGGCTATCCCTTCAAGGTCGAGCCGCATCAGCACCGTTTCCGTATCGGCGCCGATGAGGCTGATGTTCGTAATGTGCGGGAGCCGGTTCGCAGGGTCGCCGTTAATCACGGCCCCCCGCTCGCCAAGCCGCTCGATCAGCAACGCCTCGAACCGGTCGCGGAGCCCGCGGACCGCAGCCGTTCGGCGTTCGAGGTCCGCCGTTGCGAGCTCGACGGCCTTGGCGAAGCCGGTTATCCCGGCGACGTTCTCCGTGCCCGCGCGGCGCTTGCGCTCCTGGGAGCCGCCGTGCGCATACGGCTCGAACGGGGTCCCCGCCGCGACGTACAGCGCGCCGACGCCTTGCGGGCCGTAAATTTTGTGCGCGGAGAAGCTCATGAGGTCGACCGGCAGCCGCGCGAGATCGATCGGCAGGGAACCGAGCGCCTGCACGGCGTCGACGTGATAAAGGGCGCCGCGGCTGCGGGCCATCTCGCCGATCGCTTCAACCGGCTGAAGCGTGCCGACCTCATTGTTGCCCCACATTATGCTGACCAGCGCGGTCTCGGGCGTCAGCGCCGCTTCGACCGAGGCAGCCTCGACGGCCCCTGTCTCGTCAACAGGCAGCACCGTCACGGAGAAGCCTTCCTTCGCCAATGCGGCAACCGTATGCAGAACCGCGTGATGCTCGACGGCCGATGTGATGATATGCCGTTTACCCTTGCGGGCCATCGCGCGCGCGGCGCCGATAATCGCGCCGTTGTCGCTCTCGGTTCCGCCCGAAGTGAACACGAGCTCCGACGGCTTGCAGCCGATCCGCTCCGCGATGCCGTCGCGGGCGGCGCTGAGCCGCTCTTTCGCCGCGCGGCCGAAGGCGTGTACGCTTGAAGCGTTTCCCGGGCCGCCCCGCATGACCGCCAGCATCGCTTCGGCTGCCAGCGGATGAAGCGGCGTGGTAGCGGCATGATCCAGATAGATAGGTGTCATAGGCTTTTCCCTCAAATATAGAACATGTAGCTGTCTACTTCGCGCTCTTCTTTATAGGCGATCAGGTCGGCCAAAGTCGTCGAATCGAGTACGCCCGCGATACTGTCGCGGATGCGCAGCCACAAATCCCGTTTGGCAGGATCGTCCTCCTCGGTAAAATCGACGGGCGAGATCGGGCCTTCCAATATGCGGATAATATCGCCGGAAGTGATCGATTCGGGTTCCTTCGAGAGGATGTAGCCGCCGTACGCGCCGCGGACGCTTTTGACGAGCCCCGCGTTCCTCAGCGGTGCGACAAGCTGCTCCAGATAGTGCTCCGAAAGCTGGTTCCGTTCGGCGATGCTTTTCAGCGACAGCGGGCCTTCCCCGTATTTAACGGCCAGCTCCATCATGATCGTCAAGCCGTAACGGCCCTTGGTCGAAATTTTCATCGTGGCACCTCTCCCCAAGCCGTGTGTCTAAATCATTGTATTCCCATAACACATCTATGTTAACATATCGTTTGCCGTTTGGGACAAAAAGGTTTGACGGCTTGGCGAAAAAACTTCCATCATGTCAGTCGGGACGAACGGCAGAGAATGAACGGCAGGGTGAGCGAGCGCGCCCGCCCGTGAAAAAGTCGGCGGTCCGTGTTACAATAAACAAGATACGCACTTGGGCAATATGTTCTGTACGGGGGCGTATACAGAAGTTTAAGCGGGTGGTGGTAGTATGAGCGGATCGAACGGATCGAACGGCTCGGTCCGGGTCGTCGTCGGCATGTCCGGCGGCGTGGACTCCTCGGTGACGGCGCTGCTGCTGAAGCGGCAGGGATATGACGTCATCGGCATTTTCATGAAAAACTGGGACGACACGGACGAATTCGGCCATTGCACGGCCGAGGAGGACGCAGAGGATGTCCGCCGCGTATGCGCGCAAATCGGTATCCCTTATTATACGGTCAATTTCGAGCGGCAGTATTTCGATAAAGTATTTACCTATTTCCTCGACGAATACAGGCGCGGAAGGACGCCGAACCCGGACGTCATGTGCAACCGCGAGATCAAATTCGGCGATTTCCTGAAAAAAGCGACGGACCTGGGCGCGGACTACCTGGCGACCGGCCATTATGCGCGCGTCGAGCGCGCCGGCGACGGCGAAACGCGCCTGCTCCGCGGCGTCGATGCCAACAAGGACCAGACGTATTTCCTGCACGCCCTGTCCCAGGACCAGCTCGCCAAGGCGATGTTCCCGATCGGCGATCTGCCGAAGTCGGAGGTGCGGCGCATCGCGGCCGAGGCCGGCCTTGCGACGGCCAGGAAAAAAGACAGCACCGGCGTCTGCTTTATCGGGGAACGCAACTTCAAACAGTTTCTGAGCCATTATTTGCCGGCGCAGCCGGGCAGCATGATCGATGTCCGGACCGGCGAAGTGAAGGGCCGGCACGACGGGCTGATGTATTACACGCTGGGCCAGCGGCAAGGCCTCGGCATCGGCGGCTCGGGTTCCGGCGAGCCGTGGTTCGTCGCCGATAAGGACTTGACGCGCAACGAGCTGCTGGTCGTGCAAGGAGAGGCTCATCCCGTGCTGTATTCCGAAGGCTTGACGGCCTCCGGCGTCAATTGGATTTCGCCTGCCGTGCCGGACGTTCCGGTTCGGTGCACGGCCAAATTCCGCTACCGCCAGCCGGACCAGGCGGTGACTGTCACGCTGCGGGACGGCGGAACCGCGGCCGACGTCGTTTTCGACGGTCCGCAGAAAGCGGTCACGCCGGGCCAGGCGGTCGTTTTTTACGACGGCGACGTATGCCTGGGCGGCGGCACGATCGAAGCCGTCCGCAAGGTCGACCCGGCGTCCTTCGCCGCCGGAGCCTCCGTATAAGAACTGCAGAACACCGCCGGGACGGATTTCCGGCGGTGTTTCCGTTTTGGCCCGCCATTTCGTTCACCGGCCTCGTCAACCGGCCGGCGGCCTGACCGCTTGCGGCATACGATGCCGCTAACCGGGTGAAAAGCCAAGAAATCACTGTGCTAACGGCACGGCATGCCGTTAACCGGCACGAAATCGCCCGCAACGTGGGAACACCGCCAAGCTAACGGCATACTTTGCCGCTAACCGAGTGCGGGGATGAGAAAATGCAAAGCAAGCGGCACGCCGTGCCGTTAGCATAAGCCAAATGCCTGCGTCCGTATGGCCCGGGCGGTGCCATACGCAAAAAAGCAGTCCTCCCCACGCCGTCGATCGGCATCGGGGGACTGCTTTTTTGTATGGTTAACCGGTTTCTTCCTGAAGCAGCGGGTCGTCGTCCTCCGGCAGCTGCCGGCGCACGCGAACCGTAATGCGGGAAATCCGGAGATTGTCCGTCTCCTCGATCACGAATTCGTGCGTGTCCTTATGATAGAAGCCTTGGCCGCGCTTGGGCGGAATCTCGATCTGGGAGTACACGTAGCCCCCGATCGTGTCGTAATCGTCAGTGTCGATCTCCAGGCCGAAAAAGCTGTTCACTTCCTCGATCAGCATCAGTCCGTTGATGGAGTAAGTGTGTTCGTCCTTGCGCTCGATGTCCGCGCGCTCCTCGTCGAATTCGTCCTGGATTTCACCGACGATCTCCTCCATGATATCCTCCAGCGTCACCATGCCGCTCGTGCCGCCGTACTCGTCGATAAGAATCGCGATTTGCGTCTTTTTCTTCTGCAGCAGCTTGAGCAGCATGCTGATTTGCATCGATTCCGGCACCGTGGTGATCGGACGGGTGATCTGCCGGATATTGCTGAGCCCCTGCGGGCTAATCTTCAACAGATCCTTGATATGAACAAATCCGATAATATTATCTTTATCACTGTCGCAAACCGGATAGCGCGTATGCATTTCCCGCAGCGCGATTTGGCGGTTCTCGTCGAACGGCAGATTCGTATACAGGCAGTTCATTTCCGTGCGGGGGATCATGATTTCACGGGCCGTGGTGTCCGCAAAATCGAATATGTTGTCCACCAGCGTCAGCTCGGTGTTGTCGATCAGCCCGCTTTTATGGCTTTCCTTCATCAGAATCCGGATCTCTTCCTCGGTATGGGCGGACTCGTTCCCGGAAGCCGGTGCGACGCCGAACAGCTTCAGCAGCCGATTGGCCGTGCCGTTAAAAAACCAGATGAACGGATACATGATTTTGTAAAAGGCGATGAGCGGAGCGGCGGTAAGCAGGGCAATGCGCTCCGACTTGCGGATGGCGACCGTCTTGGGAGCCAATTCCCCGATCACAAAGTGGAGGAACGCCACCAGGAAAAAGGCGACCGCAATTGCCACGGCGTACGCAGAGGCTTCGTTTCCCATACCCGTTCCCGTCAGCCCCGGCTCGATCATCCTCGCAAACGCGGGCGCGCCGAGCCAGCCGAGACCGAGCGAAGCAAGCGTAATGCCGAGCCGGCACGCGGATAGATAAGCATCCAGATTGGTGGTCAGACGCTCGGCCAACCTGGCGCCCTTGTGGCCCTCCTGAAGCAGTGTGCCAATGCGTCCCCCGCGGACCTGAACCATCGCGAATTCCGCGGCTACAAAAAAGCCGTTCGCCAGTACCAACAACAAAATCAAGACCAGATTCAACATTAAGGGTAACGGGTCACTGTCGTTCAACGATTCCCTGTCTCCGTCTTCCGCCGGGCGGCAATACGGCGACAGGTGCACCTCCTTTAGGTTATGAATACATTCAAATTATAAATAAAGTTTATAATCTCACTCTTAAGCTTAGTCGATCGCACTATCGCTCGTAAACCTCCGTTTTCGGGCTCTAATGATCTTTATTCGGCAGGGGTTGACCTTTATGAACCTTTTACTGCGTCGCTCAAACCTTTTTACCCGAATCGCTCGGCGTTGAGGCGTCATCGGGTCACTTTCGGCGCTTGCGCCGGCGGTTCGCCTGGTTGACCCTGATTTTCTCTTCCATCCCTTGCTCCGTCGCCTCGTAAAAATGCCGCCCGTCGAGCTTATCCGGCAAATACTGCTGCTCAATGAAATGGCCGGGATAATCGTGCGGATATTTATAGCCCTCGTGCCCAAGCTTGGCCGCGCCGCTATAATGCGCATCGCGCAAATGCAGAGGCACCTCCATCGTCCCGCTCGCCCCGATCGCGTCCATAATGCGGCCGATCGCCTCGGCGGCGGCATTCGATTTGGGGCTTTCAACCGCGAACAGAATCGCCTGGGCAATATTGTACTTCGCTTCCGGCCAGCCGATCTTGTGATAAGCGTCCATCGCCGTTACCGCCTGCACCATCGCCTGCGGATTGGCCAGACCGATATCCTCGCTGCATGCCACAATCAGCCGGCGAAGGAAGGTCATCGGGTCCATGCCGAGCTTCTCCACCGCATATAGAAACCAGAACAGCGCCGCATCGCTCGATCCCCGCACACTTTTGTGAAAGGCGGACAGCACGTCGTATTGTGTGGACATATCGGCGCGCACGGTCGGCTTGCGGATCGATTCCTCCGCGACGGCCAGCGTAATACGCACGGAGCCGTCCGGCTGCGAAGGCGTCGTCACGGCGGCAAGCTCAAGCGCGTTGAGCGCCCGGCGGATATCACCGTTCGCCATGTTTGCGATATGGCGCAGCGCGTCCTCATCGGCGTGCAGATCCATAAAGCCGAGTCCCCGCTCCTTGTCTTGAAGCGCGCGGCGCATCGCCTCGAGCGAATGCTCGCCGGTCAACGGCTCCAATTGAAACAGCGTCGACCGCGACAAAAGCGCCCCGTTCACATGGTGAAACGGATTTTCGGTCGTCGCCCCGATGAAAATGATGATCCCCTGCTCGACCGCGGGCAGCAGGGCGTCCTGGCGCGAGGTGTTGAAACGGTGCACCTCGTCGAGGAACAAAATCGTCTTGCGGCCGTATAAGGACTTTGCCGATTTGGCCTGCTCGATGACCTCCCTGACATCCTTGACCGACGCGTCAACCGCGTTCAAACGAACGAAATCGCCCTCGGTTCTTTTCGATATAATATGCGCGAGCGTCGTTTTGCCGCAGCCGGGCGGCCCATAGAGGAGAATCGACGACACCCGGTCCCCCTCGATCGCCCTTCGCAGCAGCTTGCCCGGGCCTACGATATGCTCTTGTCCGATATAGTCGTCAAGCGCCTCCGGACGCATCCGGTCGGCGAGCAGCCGGGCACGCGGCTCCTCCGCTTCCCGATAGCTGAATAAGTCCATCCGATCGTTCACTCCTGTTCCGGCATGCATGCCGTCCTGTCTGGATGCAACGGCATTTTCCCTCCCGAAAAATGAAGCGGGCTTCTCCCGATCATACCATATTCGTACACATGTTCGCCAGTTTCCGTCGGCGGACGCAGCAAGCGCCCGAACCGCGGACATGCCTGGTGCAAGCATATCGCATGCAAAAAGAAGCCGCAGGCATTGTCCGGTTGCATGAACCGGGCAATGCCTGCGGCTTTCCCTTCCGGCGATGGCATCACAACAACCGGGCAGCCGTTGTCCCGGCCGGCGCGTTCAGGACGGGCGCTTGCATGCCCGGCTGCAGCCGCAGCTTTTTGAACGGCGCTTCTTCACGCCTTGACGCCTCCCCCGGCGAGCAGGTCGCGCACAACGACGCTTACCATAATAAGTCCCGCCACCGGCGGAACGAACGCGTTGCTTGCGGGCGGCTGCTGCGCCTTGCGGATTTCCGGCGCGTTCTCCGGCACGATGCGCTGCGTGACATCCTCGCGCGGCTTCATCGGAGCCTCGGTGGAGAACACAACCTTCACGCCGCTGCGGATGCCGTCCTTGCGCAGCTTCGTGCGGACGACGCGGGCGAGCGGATCGGTATGCGTCTTGGAAATATCGGCGACGACGAACTTCGTAGGGTCCATTTTGTTGGCGGCGCCCATGCTGGAGATGACCGGAATGCGCCGCTTCAGGCATTGCTTGATCAGATGGACCTTGTAGCTGATCGTGTCCGACGCGTCGATAACGTAATCCAGCTCATATTCGAACAGCTTCTCGTACGTCTCCTCCGTGTAGAACATGCGCAGGGACACGACGTCGCAATCCGGATTGATCAGCTTGATCCGTTCGCGCATCAGGTCGGCCTTCGGCTGGCCGACCGTCGTCGTCAGCGCGATGACCTGGCGGTTCACGTTCGTGATGTCCACAACGTCTTTATCGATCAGCAAGATGCGCCCGATTCCGGTGCGCGCCAGCGCATCGGCCGCGATCGAGCCGACGCCGCCGATACCGAGCACGGCCACCGTGCTCCGTTTCATCACGCCCAGCCCTTCCGGGCCGATCGCAAGCTCCGTGCGGGAAAATTGATGCAGCATATTCATCCGCTCCTTCCGTTTCAGGGTTATGCGTGGGCGGCGGCCAACCCGTTACTGTGCCTTTACGCCGTGTTACGCCTGCGCTCCGCTCGGCGCGGCCGGCTTGGAGGCCGGCTTCGGCACGGTGCGGATATGCAGCTGCTCCAGCTGCGAACGCTCAACGGGCGACGGCGCATCGGTGAGCAGGTCGGTGGCGTTCGCCGTCTTCGGAAATGCGATCGTCTCGCGCAGGTTGGTGCGCCCGGTCAGCAGCATCACCAGCCGGTCGAAGCCGAAGGCGATGCCGCCGTGCGGCGGCGTTCCGTACTCGAATGCGTCCAGCAGGAAGCCGAATTTCTCGCGCGCTTCCTCGGACGAGAAGCCGAGCGCCCGGAACATTTTCTCCTGCACGTCGCGCCGGTAGATCCGCATCGATCCGCCGCCGACCTCGTAGCCGTTCAGCACGAGATCGTAAGCCTGCGCCCGAATCGCGCCGGGATCGGAGTCGAACAGGTGCACATCCTCCTCGTTCGGACGGGTGAACGGATGATGCTCGGCCACGTAGCGCTTCGCTTCCTCGTCCCAGCCGAGCAGCGGGAAGTCGACGACCCAGGCGAATTTGAACGCCGACTCGTCGATCAGGCCGAGCTCGCGGCCGACCTTCAGGCGCAGGTTGCCGAGCACGTCGGCGACGACCTTCTTCTTGTCGGCGGAAAACAGCAGCAGGTCGCCTTCCTCGACGGCCAGCCGTTCGGTCAATGCGGCGATCTCCTCCGGCTTGAAAAACTTGACGATCGGGCCGCGCCATTCGCCTTCCTTCACGGTGACCCATGCCAGTCCCTTGCCGCCGTAGCGGGCCGCGAACGGCTGCAGGTCGTCAAGCTCCTTGCGGCTCCAGCCGGCGCAGCCTTTGGCGTTGAGCGCCTTGACGACGCCGCCCGAGCCCGCAACCGTGGCGAACACCTTCACGTCGCTGGCCGCGACGATGTCGGTGATGTCCTCCATCTCCAGGCCGAAGCGCAGGTCCGGCTTGTCCGAGCCGTACTTGTTCATCGCGTCGGCATACGTAATGCGCTGGAACGGAGTCGGGATGTCGGCGCCGACCGTCTCGCTGAACAGGCGCTTGACGAGCGATTCCATCAGCTCCAGCAGCTGATCCTGGGACAGGAACGACGTCTCGATGTCCACCTGGGTGAACTCCGGCTGCCGGTCCGCGCGCAGATCCTCGTCGCGGAAGCAGCGGGCGATCTGGTAATACCGCTCGAGGCCGCCCACCATCAGCAGCTGCTTGAAAATTTGCGGCGATTGCGGCAGCGCGAAAAACTCCTCCGGATGCACGCGGCTCGGCACGAGGTAATCGCGCGCGCCCTCCGGCGTGCTTTTCGTCAGGATCGGCGTCTCGACCTCTACGAAGCCCTCGCCGTCAAGAAAGTCGCGGAATACTTTGGCGGCCTTGGAGCGGAGCACCAGGGTGCGCTGCATCTCCGGACGGCGCAGGTCCAGGTAACGGTATTTCAAGCGCAGCGACTCGTCCACCTCCACCCCGTCCTCAATCGGGAACGGAGGCGTCTTGGCCGCATTCATGATTTCGATTTCCTTTATGCGCACTTCGATCTCGCCGGTATCCAGGTTCGGGTTCACCGTCTCCGGATCGCGCAGGACGACCTCGCCCCGCACGGCCAGCACATACTCGCTTCGGGCGCGGTCGGCCACCTGCAGCGCTTCGCCCGAGAAGTCGGGGTTGAAGACGATTTGCACGATCCCGGTCCGGTCGCGCAAATCGATAAACAGAACGCCGCCGAGATCGCGTCTGCGCTGCACCCAGCCGTTCAGTGTGACGGTCCTTCCGACATCCGCTTTCGTCAGCTTGCCGCATTGGTGTGTTTTCAACATCATGATTGTAGTCCTTCCTTTCGTCTCTCTTTCGTTATCGTTGCGGTGCTCCTAATATTTCATCCGCGAGCCCGGACAGCGCAACCTGCCGCTGCTCGCCGTTTGACATATCCTTGAGCGTAATCTCGCCCCTCGCCAGCTCGTCGTCGCCGAGAATCGCCGTATACCTTGCCCGCAGGCGGTCGGCCGACTTCATCTGGGCCTTCATCTTCCGGCCCGAATAATCGCGCTCGGCGGCTATGCCGCGATTGCGCAGCCGATGCAGCAGCTTTACCGTCTCCCGCTCCGCCGCTTCGCCCAAGCCGACAAGATAAACGTCGACGCGGTTCAGGTCTCCCCAATCGGCTTCCTGATTGTCGAGCAGCATCACCGTGCGCTCAAGTCCCAGACCGAGACCGACGCCCGGCTGATCGGGTCCGCCGATGCTTTCCACAAGCCCGTTGTAGCGTCCCCCGCCGCCGATCGTGTCGATCGCGCCGATGCCAGCCGCTTTGTATTCGAAGGCGGTGTGCGTGTAATAATCCAGGCCGCGCACCAGCTTCGGATTGATCGCGAACGGAATGTCCATCGCGGCAAGGTAGCCCTGGAGCGCTTCAAAATGCGTGCGGCATTCGTCATCGAGGCTGTCCAGAATCGACGGCGCCCCTTCAAAATGCGGCTGGTCGACCTTGCAATCGAGCACCCGCAGCGGATTGCGGTCCATCCGGGACCGGCAGTCCTTGCAAAGCAGCTCGCGCTTCGGCTCCAGGAAGGCGAGCAGCCGCTCCCTGAACGCGGCGCGGATTGCGGGCGTGCCGACCGAGTTGATCTCCACCCTGACCCCGTTCAGGCCGACTTCCTTATAGAATGTAAATCCCAGCGCGATTACCTCGGCATCCAACGCGGGATCGACGGCGCCCAGCGCCTCCACCCCGAACTGGTGAAACTGCCGGTAACGGCCCGCCTGCTGGCGCTCGTACCGGAACATCGGCCCGATGTAATACAGCTTCGTCACGTCCGGCTCCCCGTACAGCTTGTTCTCGATATACGCCCTTACCGCGCCCGCGGTGCCTTCCGGCCGCAGCGTGACGCTGCGGTCGCCGCGGTCGATGAACGTGTACATTTCCTTCTCGACGATATCCGTCGTCTCCCCGACGCCGCGCTGAAACAGGTCGGTCGACTCGAAGATCGGCGTCCGGATTTCCCGAAAATTGAATCTGCGGCAAATGTCGCGCGCCTTGGCCTCGACGACCTGCCACTTCTCAACCGCTCCGGGCAGCAAATCCTGTGTTCCCGGCGGCTTCTGAAAGCCCATGATAGCTCCTCCTGTCGGCAAAAAAATAATCTCCCGCCCTAGCGAACGGGCCAACGTTCGTTAGGGGCGAGAGATTTGCATGCTCACGCGGTACCACCCACATTCCGGAAACCGCCGCCAGCCTTTCTCGCCGCGGTTCCGCTCTGACGGTTAACGCCCGTCGCGCGCGCGCCGGCTATTGATGCCCGGGCGTCGCCGCCCGGCCGTTCACCGGCCGTTCTCGGGGAGGTTCTTTCGTCCGTCCGTCGTCAAGGCGCTTGCAGCCAGGGCGCCTCTCTCTGGGTACGCGAATCCGGATTACTTGGTCCCGTCATCGAATCGATGGATATGGCCGCTTACCGACCACAGTCGATAAGCTGATTTATAAATTCTACCGTCCAAGTCCTCTAAAGTCAAGAAACCGGCGTGGCAGCGCGCTGAGCGTTACGGTCGTTTCCCCGAAAAAGAAAATAACCTGCAACGCGAGGTCGCAGGTTCAAAGGTATATATCATATAAAAAAGGGGGTCGACTATTATTATAGTCCGACAATGTTAAAGAATGGTGTGAAATAGATTACAATTATATTACAGAAAATAAAGCGTTTTCCGACGGCGTTCGGCACCGCCCGCCTTCCGCTGCGCGCGCTGCGGCGTAACGCGGCGACGGCTGTCAGAGCGCCTGTATGCTTGCGCTGCGATGCGGAGCTAGCGGGCGGTTCTCAAGTGACTTGCGTTCCGCGGACGAATTGGAGGTTTTGCCGGTCTGACAGCCGCGCAGAGAGGCAAAGATGAAGCGTATCGCGGGTTAGCGGCATCGTATGCCGCTAACCCGCCCGGACGCCTGATAATAGCTCCATTAGCGGCACCTCGTGCCGCTAATGACGACAAAATGACGCAAGACATACGCCGGATTGTCTGCTAGCGGCATCGTATGCCGCTAATCCGCCCGAACGCCGGATAAAAGGTCCGTTAGCGGCACCACATGCCGCTAGCGACTACAAAATGACGCAAACCATACGCCGGATTGTCTGCTAGCGGCATCGTATGCCGCTAATCCGCCCGAACGCCGGATAATAGCTCCGCTAGCGGCACCACGTGCCGCTAGCGACGACAAAATGACGCAAACCATACGCCGATTGTCCGCTAGCGGCATCGTATGCCGCTAACCCGCCCGGACGCCGGATAATAGCTCCGTTAGCGGCACCGCGTGCCGCTAACGGACACGAACACTGACGAGACGCTAATGCCGGGTAACATTACCGTTCTCCCGCTCACTCGCCGCCGGACGGCTCATCCCGGCGCATGTGATGTCCGCCCGGCCAGTCGGCGGCCGTTCTCCCGTGGCCTTCCGTGAACGTGAGCGCTTCCCGGCGCTCCATATGCAGCATGCCCGTGCACGCCCGCTCGACTCTTTGTTCCTTCCACGATTGACGCATGATCCCCGCATCGGCTCCTTTCGATCCGCGCTCCGGCGCGAATGTCCATTTGCCTTCTATTGTTGCCATTAACCGGGCCGCATAATCCAATCGCCTACTTCTCCCTGCTGTCGACGATCAGCGTCACCGGTCCCTCGTTGACAAGCGAAACCTCCATCATCGCCCCGAACCGGCCGGTCTCGACCCGCAGCCCTTTGGCGCGCAGCCGCGCATTGAACGTCTCATAGAGCGGCTCCGCAAGCTCCGGCCTGGCCGCGGCCGTGAAGCTCGGACGTTTCCCCGAGCCGCAATCGCCGTAGAGCGTGAACTGCGACACCGACAGCACCTCGCCGCCGACGTCCGTCACGGAAAGATTCATTTTCCCCCGCTCATCCTCAAAAACGCGCAGGCCGGCAAGCTTGTCGGCCAGCCACCCGGCATCCTTTTCCGTATCTTCATGCGTCACGCCGACCAACAGCAGCAAGCCCGCGCCGATGGCGCCGACCGTCTCGCCTTCCACCGTCACGGAAGCCGATTTGCAGCGTTGCACCACTATTTTCACAGTAAAATCCCAACCTTCTTGGCTTGAAGAGCAACTCTATTGCATAATGCGCTGCACCGAAAAAATATCCTGCACCCGCTTGATCTTCTCGACGACCGACTGCAAATGCTCGATGTTGCGGATCAGGATCGTCATATGGATCAGCGCGAGCTTGTTTTTGTCCGAACGGCCGGATACGGCCGCGATGTTCGTCTTCGTTTCCGAAACCGCCTGCAGCACCTCGTTCAGCAGCCCGCGGCGGTCGTGGCCGCGGATTTCGATATCGACCGCGTAATTCGCCTCGACCGATTGCTCCCACTCGACCTCGATGACGCGCGCGGCCTCCTCTCCCTCGCCCGCGGCCGGAATGTTGTTGCAATCGGAGCGGTGCACCGATACGCCGCGCCCGCGCGTGATGTAACCGACGATCTCGTCGCCGGGCACCGGGTTGCAGCAGCGGGCGAAGCGCACGAGCATGTTGTCCACGCCTTTGACGCGGATGCCGCCGGTCGACCGCCGCTTCTTCTCGCCGCCGGGCGTCTTGACCTCCTTCACCTCGGAGGTCAGCTCGATCCGGTTCGCTTCCTCGGTTTCCTTGCGCAGCTTCTCCGTCAGCCTCGTGACGATCTGCGCCGCCGTAATGCCGCCGAAGCCGACCGCGGACAGCATGTCCTCGATATCGTTGAACGTGAATTTCGCGGCGACCTCGTGAAGCTTGTCGTCCTGAAGCCAGGCCGAAGACTCCAAGCCCAGCCGCTTGAGCTCCTTCTCGACCATGTCCCGGCCCTTGGACACGTTCTCGTCGCGCTTCTCTTTTTTGAACCACTGCTTGATTTTGCTGCGCGCATGCGACGACTGGGCGATCTTCACCCAATCCTGGCTCGGGCCGTACGAATGCTTGGAGGTCAATATTTCGACGATATCCCCGGTCTTCAGCTTGTGGTCGAGCGGCACGATCCGCCCGTTCACCTTGGCCCCGATCGTGCGGTTGCCGACCTCGGTATGAATCCGGTAGGCGAAATCAAGCGGCACGGATCCGGCCGGCAGCTCGAACACCTCGCCCTTCGGCGTGAATACGAAGACGAGGTCGGAGAAGAAATCCATCTTGAGCGATTCCATAAATTCCGAAGCGTCGCGCGCCTCGTTCTGAAGCTCCAGAATTTCGCGGAACCACTTTACCTTGTCGCCGAAGCCGCCGGCCGAAGCGGCGGCGCCTTCCTTGCCTTCCTTGTAGGCCCAATGGGCCGCGATCCCGTATTCGCTCGTCCGGTGCATCTCCCATGTCCGAATCTGCACCTCGGTCGGTTCGCCGTTCGGCCCGATCACCGTCGTATGCAGCGATTGGTACATGTTCGCCTTCGGCATCGCGATATAATCCTTGAACCGACCCGGCATCGGCCGCCACAGCGTATGAATGATACCGAGCGTCGCATAGCAATCCTTGATGTTGTCGACGATGATCCGGATGGCCAGCAGGTCGTAAATTTCGTTGAACTGCTTGTTTTTGTCCGTCATTTTCTTATAGATGCTGTATAAATGCTTGGGCCGTCCGGAGATGTCGCCGACGACGCCCATCTCGCTCAGCTTCTCGCGGATTTTGTCGATGACGTCCTCGATGTGCCGCTCCCGCTCCGCACGTTTCTTTTTCATCAGGTTGGCGATCCGGTAATACTGCTGCGGATTCAGATAGCGGAGGGCGATGTCTTCCATCTCCCATTTGATGGCCGAAATACCAAGCCTGTGAGCGATGGGACAAAAAATTTCCAGCGTTTCGTAAGCGATCCGCCGCTGTGCCTCCTCCGATTGGAATTTCAGCGTGCGCATATTGTGCAGCCGGTCGGCCAGTTTGATCAGAATGACGCGAATGTCCTGGGCCATGGCGACGAACATTTTGCGGTAATTCTCGTTCTGCTGCTCTTCCTTGGAGCGGAACTGAATTTTTTCCAGCTTCGTCAGGCCGTCGACGAGCATCGCGCACGTATCGCCGAAGCGGATGCGCACTTCCCCGAGCGGTACGGTCGTATCTTCAACGACGTCATGCAGAAGGGCGGCAATGATCGAGATGACATCCATCTGCATATTCACCAATATTTCGGCAACCGCAACCGGATGCAGGATATAAGGCTCGCCCGATTTCCGCACCTGGCCGTGATGGGCTTGCTCGGCGAAATCGTAGGCTTCCCGGATGCGCGCAAGGTCTGATTCCTTCAAATAGACCGCTGCCTTGTCGATTAACTGCTCTATGCCCATGAACGTCCCTTTCTAAAAGAGCTCTTCTCTACCGGCCTGCCGCCTGAGAGAACTCGATATCCGTCGATTTTTATACGGTACCGGCCGGATCCGGATCGACTTGGCCCGAACCCGAACGAAACAAGTTTTTCTCATTATTATGCCCGTAGTCAAGGCCAATCGTCAACTGCCGCCGGCCTCGGAGACGCCCGTCGCCTTGCCGTGCCCTTCCCGGCTTCAGGCGACGGACCGAGCCCTGCCGACAAGGTCTCGGCAGGGCTCGGCTCGGGTTCGGTTATTGGAGAATCGCCGCGAATCAATAGGTGATCAAGGAGAAAACGTCGATGCCCTCGAGCTTTTCCCGGCCCGTCAAGTAGCCGAGCTCGATCAGGAAAGCCGCGCCGACCACTTCTCCTCCCAGCTGGCGAATGAGGTTGACGGTCGAGGCGATCGTGCCCCCGGTGGCAAGCAGGTCGTCCGCGATCAGAACGCGCTGGCCCGGCTGAACGGCATCGGTATGTACCGCCAGTTTATCCTTGCCGTACTCGAGGTCATAGGAGGCCTCCACCGTCTTGCCCGGCAGCTTGCCGCTCTTGCGGATCGGCACGAAGCCGACGCCGAGCGAAAGCGCGAGCGGCGCGCCGATGACGAAGCCGCGCGCCTCGGGACCGGCGATCAGGTCGATCTCCAGATGGCTGACGCCGTCGCGGATCGCGTCGATCGCCGCCCGGTAGGCCTTGCCGTCCTTCAGCAGCGTCGTGATGTCCTTAAACCGGATGCCCGGCTGCGGAAAATCCGGGATAACCCGGATATAGTCTTTAAAATTCATGATACGTTCCTCCCGATTCATCCATCAAATGTAACCGGAGCCGTCAGGCGCCCGGCGTCCTTATGCCGATAATCCACTCCGTCAGCTCCGCGCACGGCGCCGACCACAGCCGTTCGGCATCCGATCCCCGCTTCGCCCTCTGGTACACCGGCGAAGAGGCAAGTTCCCTGTGCCCGGGGTTCGGCACCAAGCGGATACGGCCGTCGGCCGTTTCCAGAAAGCCGAGATCCGCAAACACATCCAGCATCATCCCGAGCGTCTCCGCCGGCAAGCCTGTCCGGGACAATGCCGCAATCGCGTCCGCTCTCGGCAGCGTCCCGCGATTCATTCGCCGGAGCAGCCGGTAAGCAGCGCCGAAATCGGACCGGTCCGGAAAGCGGACTTCCCGTCCCGCCGCGGTTTCATACAGCACATGCACCCGCTCCAGCGACGCGCAGGTGCGCACGATGGCCGCGAAGCTGTCCCGGCACGGCGGCTTGTCAAGCAGCACAAGCGTAAAGCAATCCGCCCCTTCGGCGGGCCACTCGTCGTAACGGATCATGATCGGCCCGTTCGCGGATGCACCGCCCGTCTCGGAAGCGGCCGCCGCCTCCAGCCAGCCCGGGTCGGAAGCCAGCACGACCGCGGCATGAGCCGCCGAACCGCTTCCCGCAACCGCTCCCCCGATCGATGCGGCGGTCTCGAGCAGCTGTTCAAGCGCCCTTCGCTTGTCGCGCGCTCCTCTCCGGTCGAACACCTGGACGTGGTCGACCCGCAGGTCGCGTATCTGAAGCTGCGGCTTTCGCGCGCCGTTCCATTCGTTGACCGACAGTTCGCCGAGCAGGTCGATTCGGGCGGAATCGGCGATATGGGCGGCGAGCCCGCCGAATCCGAAGCCGACCGCTTCCAGAACGTCGCCGCCGCGCTTCGCGGCAAGCCGCAAATGCTTGCCTTCCTTGCCGATCGCCCGTTTCTCCTTCAGACGCACGCCCTCGATCAGCATTCTCGGCTGCGGATTGCCCGCTCCGAACGGCTCGAGCAGCGCGATCTGGCTTGTTGCTTCCAGACTCGCTTCTTCCAAGGAGCAAACCAGATCCACCGTCGTCTTCCGCAGACGGTCGTCATCCGACAGCCATTCGCGGGCCAGGCGGTCCAGGCGTTCCTCGAACGCCGGCAGCCGATCGCGGTCTAGCGTCATGCCGGCCGCGGCCTGATGGCCGCCATAGTGGTCCAGCAGCTCTTCGCATGCCGTAAGGGCAGCATGGAGATCGAAGCCGTCGATGGATCGCGCGGAGCCTTTGGCCGTGCCTTTCGCCGCATCGATGCCGAGCACGAATGCCGGCTTATAATAACGCTCGATCAGCTTCGAGGCGACGATGCCGACGACGCCGACGTTCCAGTCTTCCCCGGCGACGACGATCACCTCCGGCTCCCGCATGCCCGATTCGGCTGCCGACGCGCGCTTCGCCGCCCAGACCCCTTCCGCCTCCCGCACCGTCGCTTCCACCAGCTTCTGCCGCTCCCGGTTCAGCGCGTCGAGCGTCTCCGCCTGCTGCCGCGCCTCGGCCGGGTCGTCGGTCGTCAGCAGCTTGACGGCGATGTCGGCGCGGCTTAACCTCCCGCCGGCATTCACCCGCGGGGCCATTCCGAACGCCACCGCCTCCGCGGAGGCGGCGGCAAGCTCCATCCCGCCGACCCGGGCAAGCGCCTGAAAACCGGGATTGTCCGAACGCCGCATCATGTCGAGACCGATCCGCGCCAGTACGCGGTTCTCGTCCTGCAAAGGCATCAAATCGGCAATCGTGCCGAGCGCGGCCAGCTCCGCCCATTCCAGCGGCGGCCGACCGAGCAGGGCATGGCCGAGCTTGAACGCCACTCCCACGCCGGCCAGCCCTTTGAACGGATAAGGACAGTCGGGGCGCTTCGGATTAACGACGGCGACCGCGTCGGGAAGCCGTTCGGGCGGTTCGTGATGATCGGTCACGACCGTATCGATGCCGAGGCTTCGGGCATATGCGATCTGGTCGACGGCGCCGATCCCGTTATCCACGGTTACAAGCAGCTTGACGCCCGCTTCCGCCGCTGCTTCGATCGCCTTCTCGTTCAGTCCGTACCCTTCAAGCGTTCGATGAGGTACATAATAATCGAAACGATAGCCGAGGCTCGCAAACAACCTGGCAACGAACGCGGTGCTCGATACGCCGTCGGCATCGTAATCGCCGTAAATGCGTATGTACTCCCCCCGCTCCGCCGCTTGCCGGATGCGGCCGACGGCCGCATCCATATCTCTAAGCAGGAACGGGTCGTGCATCAGCTCCGGGCCGCCGTTCAAATACCGCCTGGCCGTCTCCGCATCGAGTATGCCCCGGCGGACCATCAGCCTGGCGGTGAGCGGCGCCAGGCCGAGCTCGCGGGCGATCGAGGCCGCGGCCAGCTCCGCCGCCTCGCTCAACGGCGCGATATCCCATCTGGTCTTCGGTTTCAACACCGCTGTATCCTCCTAATTATGCAGCCGAATCGCTCCCGGAAAGACTGAATGCCGCCGCCGCTATTGCAGCAGCGTCGGCATATGCTCCTGATTCGGATCGTGATTCGATTTGTAAGGGTAGCCGGGATCGTAAGGATCAACCTGCACCTGTACGTCCGTTACGTGCGTAAACCGCTTGAACACTTGCACCTTTACCCGCTTGGCGATTTCCCGGCCTTCCAGCACGGTAATTCGCGGATTCACGCTGATTGTGGCGTCGACGACGATATAGTGCCCGCGCTCCCGCGCGCGGAGCGCCGAAACGGCGATAACCCCTTCAACGCCTTGGACGGACTCCTTCAGCTCGGCCTCATCCGGCCGGGCCGAGCCGGACGGCTTGCCGCCAAACATCGTGCCGGCGATCAGCCGGTAGCCTCGCAGGATCATGACGATTGCGACGAACAACGCGGCCGCCGGATCGAGATAGAGCAGCAGCGGCCGATCCAGTCTGCCGCCAAGCCACGCGCCCGCCGCGCCGGCCAGCACGACCGCCGACACATAGGTTTCGATGCGCCGCTCGCCGGCAGAGAAGAAGCCCGCCTTGATCGCCCATGCCGCCGCGACGACGGCAATCGCCGGCCATTGCGGCGCGTCCGGCAGCCCTTCCGCTGCCTGCCGGACGGCCGAAATGCCGATTTCGACGCCGACAATGAGCAGCAGCAAGGAAACGACCAGGTTTGAAGCCTGATCGGCGTCCGCGCTTTCTCTCCGCTCCGTTCCCCGCATCGCAATCCTCTTCGCGCCCCGTGTGCCGATGGCCGCGGCAAAGCATTTTCCCGCATCGGCACCCGACCGGAACGCGTCCGCCAGCAGCGCGGAGCTGCCGGTCAGCCAGCCGGTGACGCCTTTCAGCAGCGCGAGTCCGGCATTGCCCCACAGCCCGGCCTCCGCCTCCGCCTCCCGCTGCGGCTGACGATGGTTTGCCACCCCGCTTCACACCCCTTTGTCAATCTTCCCATAGCTGCATGACCGGCCGCGCCGTCAAAGTCCGTTACCGTCATCACGCCATTCGACATACGGCCTCAAACCGCCGATTGCGATTTGGCGGCCGGCGTTTTCGGCTTTTCTTTGCTCTTCATCAGCAGCCACAACGGGCTGGCGATAAAAATGGAGGAATAAGCGCCGGCTACAAGCCCGATGACCATCGCAAGCGAGAACAGCCTGATCGATTCGCCGCCGAAAACGAACACGCTCAGCGCGGCGAACAGCACGGTGACGACCGTGTTGATCGAACGCGTCATCGTCTGCGACACACTCTCGTTCACGAGCTTGACCAGATCGGCCTTGCCTTTGATTTTTGCGAACCGCAGATTTTCCCTGATCCGGTCGAAAATCACGATCGTATCGTTGATCGAGTAACCGATAATCGTCAGGATGGCCACCACGAACGGGATGTTGACTTCAAGCTGCAGAATGGAAAACACGCTGATGACGATGAAAGCGTCATGCAGCAGCGCGACGATCGAGGCCAGGGCAAAGCGCCACTCGAACCGGATGCTGACATATACAATAATGCCCAGGCTTGCGATGAGAACCGCCAGCATCGCTTTGGTCTGGATTTCCCGCGCGATTTGCACGTCGACCGTGTTCACCTCGGCGGAAGCCGTCGGATCGAAAGCGGCGGCAAAATCAGTCTTGAGCTTGTTTTCTTCCTTGTCGGTCAGAATGTCGTCGAACCGGATCGTCACACGGTCGGTTCCCACCGTCAAATTGTATCTTCCCAGCTCTTCTTTATCGATAAGCGCACGGATTTCATCCTGCCGGGGCTGCAAATTTTCGCTGACGGCAATATCCATGCTGGAGCCTGCCCGAAAATCGACGCCGTAATTCAAGCCGCCGATCGCCAATACCAAAATGCCGAGCACCGTGATCGCGATCGAAAACATATAAAAATATTTGCTCTTGCCGACAAAATCGAATTTATCAAAATTATAGCGCACGGATTTCACTCTCCTTCACGGAGTAAAGCTTTTTATTCTGGAAGCGGCCGCTTCGGATGAGCAAATAAAGGAGCATGCGGGAATAGCTCATATTGGCGACCAGGCTGACGACTATTCCGAGAAGAAGCATGACCGCAAACCCGCGGATCGAGCTGTTCGGGATAAAAAGCATCACGACGCCTGCCAGCGCGGTCGTAATGTTGGCGTCCATAATCGTGCGGAACGAGTTTTTGGAGCCGGCCTTGAGCGAGGACAGCAGGCTTTTGCCGCTGCGCAGCTCGTCCTTGATCCGCTCCGCCGTAATGATGTTCGCGTCGACCGCCATCCCAAGCCCCAGAATAAGCGCGGCGATACCGGGCAGCGTAATGGTCGCGTTCAGAAGCACAAAGCCGAGCAGCACCATCCAGGTGTTGAGGGCAAGCGAAATGATGCCGACAAACCCCGGCACCCGGTAAACGAACAGCATGAACAGCAGGACAAACAATCCGCCGATGGCGCCGGCGAATACCGTTTTCTCCAGCGATTGCTTTCCGAGCGTCGCGCCGACGCTTTGCGTATATTTCTCCGTCAGCTTAAGCGGCAGCGCGCCGAGGTTGATCGTATCCGCGATCCGCTTGGCTTCCTCACGCGGAAAGGAGCCTGTGATCGATGCCTTGTCGCTGTTTATTTCCTGCGTCACGTTGGGATCCGAGAGCATCTCGTCGTTCAGAAAGATGGCCAGCCGGTTATTCGGCGCCGGCAGCTTCGCTACCTCTCGCGTCACTTCCGCGAACTTGGATCGGGACTTAAGGGAAAGGGAAATTTCCCAGGCTCCCAATTCATTCTGGTAGATGCTGGCGCCGTTCTCCTTAAAGTCGGTTCCGATCAACTCCACCTTGCAGAAGCCGGCATCCCCGTTACAGCCCCGCATGCTGCGGAACGTCAATTCCACAGGCTTTTTCAATATATCCCGAACGGCCGCTTCGTCGCTGACGCCGGCAATTTTCACCCGGATCCGGTTCGTGCCTTCGGGCGTGACCTCAGGCTCGGCGACGCCGGTCGCATTCGCGCGTTTTTCCAGGCTGACCGCCGTTTCCCGCAGCGTATCCCTCGTTATTTCTCCCCCGGGCGTCAACGGCTCCGCCTCGTACAAAATCTCGAAGCCGCCCTTCAAATCGAGCCCGAGCCTGACCTTGTCCAGCAAAGCGGGAGTCGTAAACGCGATCGTGCCCAGCGTAACGGCCACGATCAGCACAAATGCCAGCAATCTGTTCATAAAGCCTAGTAAGCCCCCTTAAGTTCTCAATATTCCCATTATAGCGGCGCGGGAAAACCTAGTCAAAGCAAGGTCTTGCCAACAAAAAAAAGAACCCACTCCTTAAAAATGGGTTCCGCGATAGGCGCTCAGCGTCATGAAATTCATGAACGCGGTCACCTTAAGCGACAATATGTCGTTGACGATCTGATGCAGCGCCGGCGTACCGTTCTTATGATACTTATCGCTGACGCATTCCCATATTTCCTTGCCGGATACATGCTCGTAGCCGAGCAGCCGGAATTCCTCCGCCTTGCTCTCGCACAGCGATTCGATCGTGCCGTTCAGTTCCTCGTCCGTCAAAGGGCCGGCCTCCTCACCTTGCTGCCTTCTCTTCTTGAATCCCCGAAAAATAGGGGGAATACGCTTCAGAGATTCGCTTCACTTTTGGGTCGTCATTTATCGTCTATATATGTTCGCCGCGAGAAGGCGATTTCCTTCCTTGCCCCGCCTTTTCCCAAAAAGACTGCATGCCTGCGGACAGGCCGCATACACATGGAGTACGGGCATCCTACCCGCAGCCAAACAGGAGATGAGGGAGCACTCGTGAGCAAGCAAACGTTCATTAAAGGCGCCATGATATTGTTGGCGGCCGGCATGATCAACCGCATTCTCGGTTTTATTCCGCGCATCGCCCTCCCGCGCATTATCGGCGCGGAAGGCGTAGGCCTATACCAGCTTGGTTACCCGTTCATGATCGTGCTCATTACGATCGTCACCGGAGGCATTCCGCTCGCCGTCGCCAAATGGGTTGCCGAGGCCAGGTCGCAGGGCGACAGAGCGAAGGAAAAAGCGATTTTCCGCACCGCGATGGGCCTTTCCGCCGCTTTGGCCCTGGTGTTCACCGCCGCATCCGCGGCCCTGGCGCCCTGGATCACCACGCGGGTGCTTACCGATTCGCGCGTCTATCATACGTTCATGTATATGCTCCCGATCCTGCTCGTCGTGGCGGTATCCTCGGTGTTGCGCGGTTACTTTCAGGGCCGTCAGAATATGATCCCCACGGCGCTGTCGCAGGTGATCGAAACGGTTTTCCGCATTGTGTTCACGCTTTTTTTCGCCTACAAGTTTCTGTCTTTCGGAATCGAATGGGCGGCGGCCGGCGCCATGCTCGGCGTCGTCATCGGCGAGCTGTGCGGGCTGGCGGTGCTGGCCGTCCATTACTTGCTCGACAAGCGAAAGCGGGGGCATACGGAGAGCGGCGGGCTTCATGGCGAAGGCGGCGCGGCAGCCGGCACGGGCCCTGTGCTCGGCAAGCTGCTCGGACTGTCCGTACCGGTCACAGGCAGCAAGCTGGTCGGCTCGCTCTCCTATTTGCTGGAATCGATTCTTACCGCCCGCAGCCTCGCCGCCGCCGGCATCCTGACGGGAGTGGCCACTGCCCAATACGGCGCCCTGCAGGGAATGATCATCCCCGTCATTTTGCTGCCGACCGCACTCACCTACTCGCTGGCCGTCTCGCTCGTCCCTTCCCTGGCGGAGGCGGCGGCCAAGGGCGACAGGGCGCTCATTCACAAACGGCTGCACCAATCGATGCGGCTCGCGCTCGTCACCGGCGCTCCGTTCGCCGTCATCATGTATTTGTTCGCCGAGCCGATCTGCCGCGTGCTCTACGGTTATGCCGACATCGCGCCGATGCTGAAGCTGATGGCTCCCGTCTCATTGTTCATTTATTTGCAGGCGCCGCTGCAGGCCGCCCTGCAGGCGCTCGACAAACCCGGAACGGCGCTTGCCAATACATTGGCAGGCGCCGCCGTCAAGCTCGTGCTGATCGTGCAGCTCGCCTCCAAGCCCGAATTCGGCATCTACGGCGCCCTGATCGCCATCAACGTCAATATCGTGCTTGTGACGCTGCTGCATGCCGCGGGCGTCCTCCGCGCGGTCGGCTTCCGGATGAAGCTTCCCGACTTCGTGAAGGTAGGCGCCGCCATGATCGTGATGGGCGCGGCTTCGCAGTTCGTCATGAACCGGACGCTGCTGCCCTCCGAATGGCACAACCTGACGCTGGCGGCTACGGCGGGCACGGCGGTCTATTTGCTGCTGATGGTATGGCTCAATATTATCGACCGCCACGACGTCGTCCGGATACCGGTCATCGGGCGGCTGTTCAAGCGGCCTCCGGGCGCTTGAGCTTTATCCGTTCGGCTTTTTTGCGTAATCGACAAACAGCTTTCCGTTATGGTCGATCGTGCACAGAAACACCTCTTTGAATTCGGCGGAACCTTTTTGCTGAAGCTCGTTCTTAAGCCAGAACCGGTTTTTGCCCAGCTTCTCGAGGTTCCCATCCTGCACCTTCCCGTCCATAATCAACGGAATCGGCAGCATCTCGAAACGGAATTTCGGCGGAAAAATCGACTCGCGCTCGCTATCCGCGCGGTGATCGTCGAGTTGGTTCGCGAATGAAGCATAAGTAACCGGCCTGGTGAGCTTCGGCTGCGCTTCTTTTTTGATGATCGACAGCTTGCCGCTCGTTTCGAGAATCGCAAACTCGACGTCCCCGATCGACGACACCTTATTCTCCCGCAATTGAAGCATCAGGTCGTCCAGGTTATAGCGCTGCTTGCGCATCGCCTCCCGGTCGAGCTTGCCTTTGGCGATCACGATCGTCGGCTTTCCGTCAAACATGAGACGCAAGCCCCGAAACCGCATAATAATGAGCGAAATCCCAATCTGAATGATCATGAGCGTCAACATCGGTATATACGAATGGAAAGGATGCCTGTCCGTATCCTCGATCACGAACACGGCTATCTCGGCGATCATGACGGAGATGACGAGGTCGAATACCGACATTTTGCCGATTTCCCGTTTGCCCATCAGCCGCATGATGAGAAATACGACGAAATAAGTGAGTATCGTTCGAAGGATTAAGGCTCCGATGTCCGGCACCGCTATCGCCTCCTTGGCCGCAGGAAGGCCCCGCTGGCCTGTCCTTTTGTACCCAATATTGTTGCCGCTGGGCGGGAACGCCATTCGGCTCCCTTCGCTTCAAATGCTGGCAACGCTCCCTGCCGCTGCACGGCAATCCCGTGTTCGGTTCTAATTTGTCCGGGCCGGCAATAAGGTGTACAAAAAGGGCTTGTCACGAGCTACTTTAAAAGGAGGATCACCCTATGGTTAATCCGATGAAAACCGTCACCAAGGTGCGGGCGGGCTCGCCGCTGTTGTACGGGCTCGCCATATCGGCAATCTGGCTCGGCGCCGGCGCGCTGCTGCTCTCGCTTGCGCTGCGTTTCACCGGTATGCAGGAAACCGGCCTTCCCCTGATTGCGCAGGCGATCCATGCCGTTGCCGCATTGGCGGGCGGCTTCGCTTGCGGAAGAAAAGCCGGCCGGAAAGGCTGGCATCACGGCGGCATGCTCGGGATCGTATATGCGCTGGTCATCGTGTCGATCGGCTTTTTGGCGGCCGATGCTCCGCTTACCAAGGATACGTGGATGCTGTTTGCGTTTGCGCTCCCCGCGGGCGCGCTCGGCGGCATGCTCGGCGTCGGAACGGGGCGCTGACGGGTTTCCGGATGACGCTGCGGCTTGCGCACGCGCCCCTGGGCCGAGCATGCCGCGGCTAGGAGCCGCCCTCTACCGCCCATCATTGCCCGGGCAATGAATCCGATTACAACGCCTACAGTACAAGAAAAAGCCTTGGCCAATGGCCAAAGCTTTTTCATTATGTACGCCCGCATTATTTCTTTCGCAGTTATATCTTTCATGGATGTTTTGTCATCCTTACTGCTGCGGAGGTTGTTCGGGGGAAGAGCGACTTGTTTGTGGCCGTTTCCACCTTAGCGGGGCTTAGTGAATCAGGAAACGGACACGAAACGGAGCGAAGACACCGAACAACCGGAGCCGCCTTACTCAGATGCGGGCGCCGACTGTACGACGTTGTTGATCGCGCTGCGGTCGAACGTCATCTTCGTCGTGTCGTTGACGCGAAGAACGACCGTATCGTCCGTAATCTCCACGATCGTGCCGTGCAGGCCGCCGATCGTCGTGATTTTGTCGCCTTTCTTCAGTTGACCGAGCATCGAATTGCGCTGTTTCTGTTTGCGCTGCTGCGGACGAATCAGCAAAAAATAAAAGACCGCGAACATCAGCACAAACGGCAAAATCACGCCCCAAATGTTGTTTCCGCCTGTTGCTGCAGATGCAAGCCACATCGATTAACCCTCCCCTCAGAATCCTTTGTCATTATCATTCAAGCCGTACTGGGCGAAAAATTGATCCCGGAAGTCAAGCAGCCGGTCCTCCATAATCGCTTGACGTACGTCCCGCATGAGCTGGAGTAAGAAGTGCAGATTGTGATACGTCGTTAGCCGGATGCCGAACGTTTCATCCGCTTTGAGCAAATGGCGGATGTAAGCGCGGGAATAGTTCTTGCATGTGTAGCAGCCGCACGCCGGATCCAAAGGACCGAAATCCTCCGCGTTCGCTGCGTTGCGCACAACTACCCGGCCCTGGCTCGTCATGGTGGTGCCGTTGCGCGCGATGCGGGTCGGCAGCACGCAGTCGAACATGTCGATGCCGCGGATCGAGCCCTCGATCAAGGCGTCCGGCGAGCCGACGCCCATCAGATAGCGCGGTTTGCCGGCCGGCAGAAGCGGAACCGTGTAATCGAGCACCTCATACATAACGGGTTTCGGTTCCCCCACGCTCAGTCCACCAATAGCATACCCCGGGAAATCCATGGAAGTCAAATCGGCAGCGCTCTGCCTGCGCAGGTCCCCATACTCGCCGCCCTGGACGATCGCGAACAACCCTTGCACGTCCGGCCGGGCATGCGCCCGCAGGCATCTTTCCGCCCAGCGGCTCGTCCGTTCGATCGACCGCTTGACGTACTCGTACTCGGCCGGATACGGCGGGCACTCGTCGAACGCCATCATAATGTCCGAGCCGAGCGCATTCTGGATTTCCATCGCTTTCTCCGGAGACAGGAACAGCTTATCGCCGTTCAGATGGGAGCGGAACTCGACCCCCTCTTCGGTGATTTTCCGCATCTCGCTCAAGCTGAATACCTGGAAGCCGCCGCTGTCGGTCAGGATCGCCCGGTCCCAGTTCATGAATTTGTGCAGGCCGCCCGCCTTGGCGATCAGCTCATGACCCGGTCGCAGAAACAGATGGTAGGTGTTGCTTAGAATAATCCGGGCATCCATCTCCTTGAGCTCTTCCGGGCTCATCGTCTTCACCGTCGCCTGCGTGCCGACAGGCATAAAGCACGGCGTTTCGATCACGCCATGCGGAGTATGCACGCGTCCGAGCCGCGCGCCGGATTGCTTGCACACTTTAATGAATTCGTAAGTTATCGCCACTGTCATCTTCCATTCCTAGTAAATGAGCATCGCATCGCCGAAGCTGAAAAAACGGTAACGCCGATCCACCGCTTCCGCGTATGCCCGCAATGTATGATCGCGTCCGGCCAGCGCGCTGACCAGCATGACAAGCGTCGATTTCGGCAAATGAAAATTGGTGAGCAGCGCGTCGACCAAGCCGAATCGGTACCCCGGATAAATGAAAATGTCGGTCCAGCCGGCGCAAGCGCGGACGCCCTCGGCCCCGAACCGTCCGGCCACCGTTTCAAGCGTGCGGGCGGAAGTCGTTCCGACCGCCACAATGCGGTCTCCGCGCTCCCGCGTTTCGCGGATCAAAGCCGCATTGGGCTCGTCCAATTCATAATATTCGGCATGCATGACGTGGTCCTCCACCCGCTCGGCCGACATCGGACGGAACGTGCCCAGTCCGACGTGCAGCGTAACGAACGCCGTCCCCACGCCGTGCGCTCTTAGCTCCTCGAGAAACCCCGAGGTGAAATGAAGCCCGGCAGTCGGCGCCGCCGCCGATCCCTCGTGCTTGGCGTATACCGTCTGATAACGCTCGCGGTCGTCCAGCGTTTCGCGGATATACGGCGGCAGCGGCATTTCGCCGAGCCGGTCCAGCAGCTCGGGGAAAATGCCGTCATACCGGAACGCTACGATCCGCCCGCCCATTTCGCCTTCGCTTTCGACCGTCGCCCGCAGCAGCGGTCCGCCCTGTCCGTCGTCGCCGAACCAGAGCTCAACGCCTGTGCGCAGCCTTTTGGCCGGCTTGGCCAGCGTTTCCCAGCGGTCGCCCTCCAGCTGCTTCAGCAGCAGCAGCTCGACCCGCGCGCCGGTGTCCGGCTTGATGCCGTGCAGCCTTGCCGGCAGTACGCGCGTATCGTTCAGCACGAGCGTGTCGCCGGGGCGCAAATAAGCTTTAAGATCGGTGAACGTCCGGTGCGCGATCTCCCCGGTCCGCTTGTCGAGGACGAGCAGGCGGGAAGCGGTTCGTTCGGCCAGCGGCGTCTGCGCGATCAGTTCCTCCGGCAGTTCAAAATTGAAATCGTTAACGTCCATCTTCTTCCCCGTTCCCGTCATTCCTTCTCGATCGTCACATCTTTGTAGTAGTATTTCAAAATCGCCTGGTAATCATACCCTTTGTCGGCCAGCGCTCTGGCTCCCCATTGGGACATTCCGACGCCATGGCCGAAGCCCGTGCCGGTAAACCGGAACGCCGGCTCCTTCGTCGCGGCGCGCAATTCGCCGCTGCCGTTAAGGACGTACAGTCCGGGGCTGCTCAACTCCCGGGCATTGCCGTCGGCGCCCAGCGCATAGACCGGCCGGGCGTCGCCCGGCTTCTCCCGGACCGCGCCGCCGCCGCTCAGAACGGCGAGCCGTCCGGTTTCATCGATCTCGAACCGCGTGCTCGGCAGCCCGCCAAGCGCGGACCGCAGCGTATCCGGGGTTTTTACGCCCGCCTTCGTTCCGTTCACCAGCAGGCCGGTAGCGCGGCCGGAAGGCCCCCGCGTATCGATTTCCAGCGTGCGGATCGGTTCCGTTACCGGCTGCGTTGTCTTGCCCTTCATCGATGCCGCCAGCGCTTGGGGAGTAAAGGGCCCCCGTACCCAGGTCATCTCGTTCGACTGCACCGTTCGCTCCAGCACCACGACACGGGTGCCGTTATTGAGGCGCGCCACCGGCTCGACATCGCTCTGAATAAGCGGAATCGGCCGTACGGCCACGCCGTCGCCTTTTATCGTCATGATATCGCTTCCCGCAGCCGTCTTCGTTCCGGTCGGAACCAACAGGTCTTCCCGGACATAACCGGTCCTGCTGTCGGGCAGCGCCAGCCGATACCATTGATAAAGCCCTTTCTCCGACGCGTCGTCCGGACTCGGCACGCTGCCGAGATAGGGAACGCTGCTGCCCCATATTTCGGACGGATCGGCGGTCATCCCGCCCGCGTTGGAGGAAAATACGCCCTCGACGACCCTGCCCTTGTACATCATCGCCTCGCCGCGGGTCGCATCGACGGCCGCGACCGTGGCCGGCTTCTCGAAGCCGATGCCGCCGTACGACTGACTGAGGACGGTATCGACGACATGCGCGATCTGGAAACCGAAGCCTTTGTTAAGCGCATAGCTGCGCGCCGCCACGGCTTGCGCCTTCAAGGCGTCGACAGGCCAGGACGCCGGCATCTCGCCGCCGACGACCGAATACAAATAGTGCTCGAACGAAAGCTCGTTGACGACCGCCAGCTTTTTGTTGAATCCGCTCAGCTCGAAGCTGCCGCGGTACGTTCTGCCGTACCTTTCGGTAAACGTAATGCCGCCCTCGCCGGCCGGCGCGATCCACACCTTGGCGCTTCCGCCGGCCGACATAGCATACATCGGCACGACGGCCTTCGATTGCACGGACGGCACGTCGTTTCGTATCACTATATACGGCAGCATAACGTCGGCGTCCTGCAGAGCCGCGCCTTCGGGCACCTGGGCGGCGGCGGCCTTCACCGCCGTCAAGCCTGCGGCGTCCGCCGCCGAGCCGACCAGCACCGTGTATTGCGCGGCATCCCCTCCGGCCGGCGCAGCCTTGATGCCGACGTAGGCCTCAAGGCCGACGGAGCCGAAAGAAAGCGCCGCATTCTTCGCTTCGTCCAATGAGGCGTATGCTCCCGTCTCGGCGCGAAGCGGACCGAGCAGTTCCATGTTCGCCGCGCCTGCCAAGGCGGTTAAGGCGGAATCCTTGCTCCATTTATCGAGCGCTGTCCTCGCTTCCGCGGCGGAAGCATATCCGCCTTCGCGCACCTGGTAGAAGGTAGTCCCGTTCTTCGCAAGCGCCGTTATGAAGCCGGCCCCGGACGCCGCCTGCAGCCGTTTCAAAGCCGCTCCCGCGGCGTTGAAGTCCGCCGTCTCGAGCACCTTGACGCCGTAATCGTCAAGTGTGAAGCGCGCCGCGGCGCCAGGCGCGGCGTTCAACAGCGGGACGACGCCGGACGGCTCGCGGAATCCGATGGCCAAGCCGCCTGCGGAGGCAAACGTCGCCGCCGGTGTGTTCAACCTGTATTTGCCCGGCAGCTCAATGAAGATGGCCACCCGAATGCTGTCGAGTGTCGGCACCGCCCCCTGCGAGGACCACGGCGTTGCGGCGGAGACGGCAACGGCCAAAGCAATGAACAAGGCGGCGAACCGTTTCATCCGGCGAACGGACGGAAGCTGCCTTTGTACGCGTCTGCCTGCGCTTGTCCACAAAAATCCATTCATCAATTGTTATCCTCCCGTTTCGGCGTCGGTGGCTCCTGCAGCCTGCAGGCGCCGTCCGCGCAACCTTCGTCGGTTCTGCCGAACCAGTCGTAACGCCGGTTCGCGATAAAGCGATACAGCCCGTCGGCAGCCTTCCGCATGCCGGGAATCCGGTACAGCCAGGCAACCGGCCGCAGTCCGGGCAGCGCGCGCATCATGCGGACGACGCCGTCCGCGCCTGCAAATACATCGCCCGCCCCGTCGACCACATGCAGCTTGGCGTACAACGCCTCAATGTCCAGCTTGTCCCGCCCCGGAATATCCGGCGCGCCGCCCTCGGCCAGCGATTGCAGCGGAACATATTGAAGCTCGGCCCGTATCCCCTTCAACGCTTGCAGCCGTTTGACCGTTCCCGCGCACATGACGCAGTGCGCGTCGTACAGCACATACAGCTTCTCAACCGCTCCGCCCCTTGCCACAGCCATCGGATGCTCCTTCCGGGTCCCGGCCCGCCGGCCGGCGCTCCCTCAGAGGTATAGACGCACTTAGAACAACGTTTGTTCCGGCTCTCCGCCTCCGCGCCCGGGAGGAACCGGAAGCCCCAGATGACGATAGGCCTGGGGCGTCACGACCCGGCCGCGCGGCGTCCGCTGCAGAAATCCGATCTGCATCAGATACGGCTCGTAAACATCCTCGATCGTTTGGCTTTCTTCTCCGATCGTCGCGGCGATCGTGTCGACGCCGACCGGGCCGCCGCAGAAATTCGAGATCATCGCCCGCAGCATTTTATGATCAATCTGGTCCAGTCCCATCGGATCGACCGCGATCAGCTCCAATGCGTGCTTGGCCATTTCATAGGTGATCATGCCGTCTCCGCGCACCTGGGCAAAATCCCTCACCCGCTTGAGCAGGCGGTTGGCGATGCGAGGCGTTCCGCGCGAGCGCATGGCGATTTCCTCCGCCGCCTCGCCGATCATGCCGACGTTCAGGATGTCGGCCGCGCGCGAAACGATGAAAGCCAGCTCGTCGGCCTTGTAAAATTCCAGCCGGCTGACGACGCCGAACCGGTCCCGCAGCGGCGCGGACAGCAGACCGGCGCGCGTCGTCGCGCCGACGAGCGTGAACGGGGGCAGGTCCAGCCGAACCGAGCGCGCGCTCGGCCCTTTGCCGATCATAATATCCAGCGCGAAATCCTCCATCGCCGGATACAGCACCTCCTCCACCGTCCGGTGAAGCCGGTGAATCTCGTCGATGAACAGGACATCGCCTTCCTGCAAATTCGTCAGGATGGCGGCCAAATCGCCCGGCCGCTCGATGGCCGGCCCGGACGTCGTCCGCATGTTGACGCCCAGCTCATTGGCGATAATGTTGGACAAGGTCGTCTTGCCGAGGCCGGGCGGGCCGTACAGCAGCACGTGGTCGAGCGCTTCCTTGCGCAGTTTGGCCGCTTCGATATAAACCTTCAGGTTCTCCTTCACTTGCGACTGGCCGATATATTCGGCCAAATAACGGGGACGGAGGCTCAGCTCCACCGCTTGGTCCTCCATCATCAGGTTGGCGGATATGATCCTGTCGTCCATTCGTCAGCTCCCCTCCCGTCAACCTTTGAACAATTGCTGCAGCGCCCGCTTCATCAACGCGTCGACCGGCTCGTCCGGCTCAGCCTTCCCGCCCAGCGCCTGCCAGGCGCGGTCAAGCTCGGCCGGCGTGTATCCGAGCGCGGCAAGCGCCTCGCGGGCTTCCGGCCAGGCGGTTCCCTCTCCCTGGCCGCCGACTGCCGCAGCCGGCGGATCGTAGGCAAGACCGGCAGCCGCCGCAAAGCCGCCGGCGACCGCGTCCATTTTATCCTTCAGATCGAGAATCATGCGCTGCGCCGTCTTGCGGCCGATGCCCGGCAGCTTCGTCAGAAACGCCACATTCTCCTGCTGGATCGCCGCGATTATCGACTCGGGCCTCGCTCCCGCCAGCACGCCCAGCGCCACTCTCGGGCCGATGCCGGACACATCCAGCAGCTTGCGGAACAGCCTCTGCTCCTCCCTCGTCGCGAAGCCGAACAGCAGCGCCGCATCCTCCCGCACATGGTGGTGCGTGTAGATCGTCACCGGCTCGTCCGAGCCGGCCATCGCATACGGATTCGGCGTGAACACCCGATAGCCGACGCCGCGGACGTCCACGACGACATACTCCGTTTCGATATGGACAACCGTGCCTTTTACGTAATCGATCATCGACGCGTCACTCCATTCATTTTGTCGAGCAGCACCGCCGAATGAGCGTGGCAAATCGCAATCGCGAGCGCATCGGCCACATCGTCAGGCTTGGGAACGGCGGACAGGTTCAGAAACATTCTCGTCATCTCCTGCACCTGGCGCTTCTCCGCCTTGCCGTAGCCGACAATCGCCTGCTTTACCTGCATCGGTGTATATTCCGCCACCGACAGCCCCCGCTGAACCGCGGCCAGCACGACAACGCCCCTCGCCTCGCCGACGGTAAAAGCCGTCGTCACGTTGCGGTTGAAAAACAGCTTCTCGACCGCCACGGCATCCGGCTTGTATTTGTCCATGAGCGCCCCGACCGACTCGTACACCTGCAGCAGCCGAGTCGGATGCGGCGTGCCGGCTTCCGTCTCGACAGAGCCGTATTGCACGGGAACCAGCCGGCTCCCGATTTTGTCGATGAATCCGAACCCGACAATGGCAATGCCCGGGTCAATCCCCAATACCCGCAAAATGTTTCCTCTCCCCGCATAAACCCGAGTGCTTGTCAGCTTCAACCCATTATACCAAATGTTCGCACGCATGAGAACACGGCGTTTGGACCGGATGCCGCTACGGCTTCGAACAGATGCGCCGAAAAAAATAAGACGCCCCTTGCGGGGCGCCACGTCAAAAAGTCGGCTTCATGACCTTGCGGCTTTCTTCAAGCGCATAATCGGCGAACGACGACAGCACGCTGTTGAATTCGTCGACGTCCGTCACCCGGATGCCCCGCTCCAGCGCATCGAGCCGGCCCGGCGGCAAACTGCTTTCCATATAGTTCACATCCAGCTGAAAAAACGTCCGCAGCACCTTGTTTCGCTCGGGCGGCCCGTCGAACAGCGACAGGTTGCCGTCCTTGTCGACGCCGAACACGGCGCTTTCCTTGCATGCCGGCGACAGGTCGTCAATCCGCTCCTCCAGTACGACTGCTCCGTCTTCATCCATCACCGCGGTCCATCCGGGGTGCTTTTGCAGCAGGGCGATCGCCTGCTTCGCGCCCATCAGACCGAGCGACCGGGTTTCCTCCCCGCACAGATAGACGCTGCGGAGCCGCACAGGGAGCGGTTCCTCGCTCGTCCGAAGCGTTTCGATCACGCTCCGCGGCGCGCCGCTTTGCTTCGGCGGAGTCTCGGCGCCGCGCATATCGAAGGAATAGGCGGGCTTATCCGCCGCCGCGGCGCGGGCGGCTTCGACGGGGATCGCGGAACCGCAGGCCACGGCCGCGCCCATCAGCAGGGCCGCGAGCTGCAAACCCGGCCGTTTGCCCCGCCGAAGCCGTTTTTTCAGTTGCTTCCACAGACTGAATCCCATCACAGGGAGCTCTCCTTTACCCGTTTTCCCTATTGTTTCCTGCCCTTCCCCGGATTATGCGGGAGGCGAAAGGCCGACCCCCACGGCAAAATCCCCGGCCGCCGAAGCTGCCGGGGCGCTGCGCCTCGGTACAGGCTACCGGTTCAGCCAAGGCCGGCCGAACCTTCTTGCTGCCTGAGCCTTGCGGGCGGAGGGACGGGAAGCGGAGGATTTGACCGACGCTTTGGCCGCCGGCTTTTTGACGGACGACGCTTTAGCCGTTTGCGCCCGGACGCCGGTTTTCACCGGTTCATCCGCATCGCCGCCGGTATCCCCGCCGTTCGTCCCGTTCTCCGCCTCCTCCCGTTTCGAGCAGCCGCAGCCGCACGGTTTTTGATCCATACCCATAGCCGAGGGGTATGCTCCGAACATCGGATAAGGATAAGCGGGCGACATGCCGGCCGTATAAGCTTGGGCGGGAATACCGCCGACGGCGGATCCCGCACCGTAATACGGCAGCGCTGGCCCGCCGAAAAGACCGCCCGGTCCGAAAAGGCCGCCCGCGTCATGGCCCGGCTGCATCGCGGGAAGGACCGAAGCGGCGCCGAATGCCGGGGGCATCGCGCCGTATCCTTGCAAGCCCGCCGTCACATCGGCGTGCCCCGTGAACGAGCCGTATCCGCCGGCCGTTACCCCGGCTTGCGGCGCGAACGGAGGGTAGGCCTGCGGCGCCGTCTGCGGCAAGGCTCCGGCCCAATCGGCTACAGGAATCGTCCCCGGCGGACAAGGGTAGCCGTGCATAACGGGCATCTGGTGCGTCATCGGCAGCGTCATGCCTGTCAGCCACGCGGCGGCCGGAACAGGCGCAGCCGCGGGCATCGGCGGCGGGCAGTCATGCGCCGAAGGTACCGTCATCTGCGGCGGGGGCGGAAAATCGCAAAATGTGAAGGCTTCGGCAGCGGGAATCTGGAACTGCTTGAACAGATCGATGTCGAACGGCATCGCCTCATGCGGCGTCGGAACCGGCATCGGCGCCGTTTCGGCTGCCTTCGGCGGCGCCGGAAACGGAGCAGGCGCCGGTGTTACAGGGGCGGTCGGCGCCTTTCCTTCGATCGGGCCGGTGTACGTTTTGCCGTGTCCGGGATTAGCCGGAAAACCGTGCGGCATATGCTGCAGATCGGGCAATTCGGGCAGCGTCAGCGGAGTAAAGGGCGCGGAGGCCGCCTTCGGGATGTTGACGACTTCGCCGGTCAGCAGAGCATTCGGATTTTTCAGCTGCGGATTCGCCTGAATCATGTCCGCCAGCGGGATTCCCCAGGCTTTGGACAGCTTCCATAACGTATCCCCCTGCTTGACGACGTGCTGATGCATCCAGTCGCCCGAAGGCGAATTCGGCTTGACGCCGCCCCCCGGCACCTTCACCTTCATCCCGACGTCGATAACGTCCGGATTCGTGATGCCCGGATTGAGCTGCATCAGCTGCTCGACGGTAGTGCCGTTCTTTTTCGCAATTTCGTACAGCGTGTCGCCTTTTTTGACCATGTGGATTTTCACGAGCCACAAAACCTCCTGTCACGTTCTTCGTCGCGGCGCGCATGGCGTAACAACGCCGGGCGATCGCCGTCAATCATTACATCCTATGCAGGCGGTGGGCTGGTGTCCCCTACAAAGCCAAAATTATCCCCCGAAAATGAAGCGAAGCTTCCGTTCGCCACGAGAAACGAAAACCGCCGTCCGGGCCGCCGCGAACGAGTCGCGCGCGCACCCGCAAACGGCGGTTACGAACCTGTTGCTCCCTTATTTCGTCTACTCGTACACCTTGACGCCGTCGACATCGACGATTTTGCGGAATTCCTCAAGCAGATGCGTCGTGATCGGACCGGCTTTGCCTTCGCCGATCGTCCGTCCGTCGACCTCGCGCACGGCGATGACCTCGGCGGCGGTTCCGGTGAAGAACACCTCGTCCGCCACATACACGTCGTGGAGCGTGAACGGCTCTTCCTTCAGCTTATAGCCGAGCTTGCCGCACAGCTCCATGATCGCCGCGCGCGTAATGCCCTCAAGCGCGCCGATATAGCAGGGCGGCGTGTAGACGACGCCTTTTTTGATAATAAAGATATTGTCGCTCGAGCCTTCCGCCACATAACCCTGCGCGTTCAGCATGATCGCTTCGCCGACGCCGGCGAGATTCGCCTGGATTTTGACCAGAATGTTATTCAGGTAGTTGAGCGACTTGATCTTCGGGTTAAGCGCATCGGGAATATTCCGGCGCTGCGAGACGGAGACGGACACCAGGCCGTTGCGGTACGCCTCCTCCGGATAAATCGCCAGCTGCTCCACAATAATAATGACCCATGCCGCCGGGCAGCGTTTCGGATCGAGTCCGAGATTGCCGGGACCGCGGGAGACGATCAGGCGGATATAGCCGTCTCTCAAGCCGTTTCGGCGGATCGTTTCGACGAGCGCGGCCTGCATGTCCCCATAGGAGAGCGGGATATCGAGCATGATCGACCGAGCCGAATCGTACAACCGGTCAAGGTGCTCCTTGCATTTGAAAATCGTGCCGTTATAAATGCGGATTCCTTCAAAAATGCCGTCCCCGTAAAGAAAGCCGTGATCGTAAACCGATATTTTGGCGTTTTCCTTCGTGACGTAATCGCCGTTCAAATAGATCCATTGCTCAGCCATGCTTCTCCTTACACCTCCGAATTTGTGCTTATGACCGAAAAGCTGGGATAGCTTCCCAATACGCGCACCTGGCAGCCAAGCGCTTCGATCTCGGCGATGGCGGCGGGCAGCAGGACGGTATCCAGCGACATTTCGATGTCCATCAAAAAGTAATAGCTGCCGAGCTTTTTCTTGGTCGGACGGGACTCGATGCGCGACAGGTTAATGCGGCGCCAGGCAAAAGCGGAAAGCACCTGGTGCAGGGCGCCCGGAAAATCCTCCGGCAGCGTAATCTGAATGCTTGTCTTAAAAGCGTCCGTCACACGCGCCGTGAACGGCTCGCGCCCGATCAGCAGAAAGCGCGTATAGTTGTTGTTGTGGTCGGTGACGCTTTCCTGCAGTACGTCAAGCCCGTGAAGCACGGCCCCGCTGCGCTGGCCGATCGCCGCCCATCCAGCGCCGGGGTTGTCCTTGACGATGCGGATCGCCTCGGTCGTGCTGCTGACGTTCTCCAATTCGGCGTGCGGCAGGCGTTCGCGCAGAAAGCGGGTGCACTGCGCCATCGCGACCGGATGGCTCATCACCTTTACGATCCGGTCGTAATCCAGCCTGCCCTCGTCATCCAAGCTTTCCGAGCTCCGGCCGATCAGGTTCTGCACGGACGGATAAACCCATTCCGCCTGAATCGGCAGCTCGACCTCGTTCACAAGCCAATCGGTATGCAGGCTCACCGAGCCGTCGATCGTGTTCTCGATCGGGATGACGCTGTAGTCGGTGTCGCCGTTCACCGTGGATAAAAACACGTCGGCGATCAATTTGTGATACCGGTATTCGACCTCCATGGCGCCGAACAGTTGGCGCGCCGCGTCGTCGGAGGTCGACCCCGCCGGCAGTACCGCTGCTTTTAACATGCCCTTACTTCTCCTTTAATCCGCTCCATCAGCGGCGCCAGCTGCGCCGCCGCTGCGCCTTCCGTCACGGTCAATTCAGGCCCGGCCGCGGACGGCCTCAGCCATAAAGCCGTCGCGGAGATTCCTTCGGCCGCCAGCGTGTCCAGCAGAAACCGCTCCAGCTCCCGCTTGCGCGGGCTGCCGGACTCCACCAGCGCGAGCAGCGTCGGTCCTGCGCCGCTGAGCGCCGCGCCCAAAGCGCCGTGCCCGGCGGCCTCGTCCAGAATCCTGGCCATCCCCGGAATGAGCGCCACGCGGTACGGCTGATGCACCCGGTCCTGCATGGCGGTCCGGATCATGCCGTGGTTGCCGGTGGCAAGCGCGGCGACGAGCAGCGAGCTGCGGCTGACGTTGAACACGACGTCCGCCATCCCGAATCGGCCGGGCAAGGCGTGGCGCGCTTTCTCCGTGGACAGCTGAAAGTCCGGAATCGCCACCAGCACTTCCAAATCCGGAGACGGCTCGAGCCTGATATGATCGGCGCGGGTTCCGTCCCACGATGCGACGACGATCCCGCCGAAAACGGAAGCTCCGACGTTGTCCGGATGCCCTTCCAGCCTGGTGGCGATCTGGAACAGCCGGTCATCGTCAAGCGGGCTTCCGACCAGCGCGTTCGCCGCAGCAAGCGCGCCGACGATGGCGCTGGCGCTGCTGCCGAGCCCGCGCGTCAGCGGAATATCGCTGTACATCGCGATATGCAGCTCCGGAATGCGCACGCCCGCTTCCTCAAAAACCAGCTGCGCCACCTTGTAAATCAAATTGCTCTTATCGGTCGGTACGCCGCCCAAATTACCGCCGTGAAGCTCAATGACCGTCCCGGAATCGGACACGCCCATTTCGATCCAGGCATAGAGCGACAGCGCCATGCCGAGCGTATCGAAGCCCGGCCCGAGATTCGCCGTGCTGGCAGGCACCTTTGCCAGCACTCGCCGTTCTGAATGATTCATAACAACCGATGAACTCCTTTTTGTATGATCCGCGCGCAAGCTGTCGGGCCGAACCTTTCCCCTCTAGCCTTCCACACGATAGACGCTCTTCACGTTGCGGATCACATCAAGCGATTCAAATGCCTGCAGTACGCCGTTCATCGCGGCTTTGCTCGCGTCATGGGTAATGACGATGATCTCTGCCTCCGGATGATCCGTGCTCGGCTGCTGAATGACCGATTCCAGGCTGACGTCGTATTCGGCGAACACCTGCGTAATTTTGGCCAGTACGCCCGCCTTGTCTTCCACATGCAGACGGAGGAAGTTTTTATAGGAGATTTGCGCGTCGGTCTTCAGCTTCTTCTCCTTGAACACCGACGCGGCCTGCATGCCGTTCACGCCGAGATTCAGATTTTTCACGACGGTTACGAGGTCGGCCACGACCGACGTCGCCGTCGGAAGCTCGCCCGCGCCCGGCCCGTAGAACATCGTCTCGCCGACCGCTTCGCCGTATACGTAAACCGCGTTGAACACGCCATTGACCGAAGCGATCGGATGGCTGTTCCTGACCAGCGTCGGCTGCACCGAAACGCTGATGTAGTCATCCTGCCGCTCCGCAATGCCGAGCAGCTTCACCTCGTAGCCGAGCCGCTTGCCGAACGCGATATCATCCTTGCTGACGGCGGAAATGCCTTTGGCCGACACATCCTCCAGCGCCACATTGGCGCGGAAGCCGAGCGTGGCGAGAATCGTCATTTTGCGCGCCGCGTCCAGCCCCTCCACGTCGGAAGTCGGATCGGCCTCCGCATACCCGAGCTGCTGCGCTTCCTTAAGGACGTCCTGATAGGACGCGCCTTCGCGGCTCATCTTGGTCAGGATGTAGTTGGTCGTCCCGTTGACGATGCCCATAATTTTCGTAATCCGGTCCGAGGAGAAGCCCTCAATCAACGTCCGGATGATCGGAATGCCGCCGGCCACGCTCGCCTCGTACAGCACGTCGCAGCGGTTTTCGCGCGCCGCAGCGAGAATTTCCGGCCCGTGCAGCGCCATCAGGTCCTTATTCGCGGTTACGACGTGCTTCCCGCGGGAGATCGCCTCCAGAATGTAAACCTTGGTCTGGTCGATGCCTCCCATAACCTCGACGACGACGTCGATTTCCGGATCGTTGATGACATCCCACGGATCCTCGGTAAGCTTCCCCGGGTCGATCGCCACATTGCGCAGCTTCGCCATGTTTTTGACCGCTATTTTTTCGATCGTGATCGGGGAGCCGGCCTGGCCGAACAAATCCGCCTGATGGCCCTCCACGATGCGCACGACACCCGTCCCGACCGTTCCGAGCCCGAGCAACCCTACCTTGACAGGTTTCATAATTTCTCCTCCACGATACACATTTTCTAGCCTTGCCCGATGACGTTCGCCTTGCGGACGCCGTCCTGCCCGCGAATGCCGTCGATCAGTCCCGTAAGCGGAACCGCCATGCCGGTCGTATCCACCGTGATGACGACGTTCGCCAGTCCCTGCAGCGGAATGCTTTGGTGGATGGTCAGCACATTTCCCTCCGAGCCCGCAACGAACCCGAGCACTTTGGACAAAACGCCGGACCGGTGCTCGAGATCCATCGACACCGTGACGATCCGTTCCCTCTCCAGCTGGTTCAGCGCGTATATGCCGTCCTTGTACTTGTAGAACGCGCTCCGGCTCAGGCCGGCCCGCTCCACCGCCTCGTGCACGGTTTCCGCTTCTCCCCGCTGCAGCATCTCTTTCACTTGAATCGTCTTCACAATCGCTTCAGGCAAAATGTCCTCGCGGACGACATAATAACGTTCCGTCATCATTCGTCCTCCCAGTAAAGACACATGTTCTTCCCTAGTGGACATTATAACGGCAACGATACCGATACCGCAATAGGCACATCCGAAAAAGTTCGACTTTTATTATACTTGATGCCGGGTGAAAAAAGCTAACTTAATCGCGCGCCCGCGAACGCGAAGCAGCCCTGCGCATGCTGGGCGCAGGGCTGCTTCAATCAGGCGGGCGTCCGGCGCCCTAGGTGAAAGGGTAAGCCGTGGTGCTTCTTCACCGTTCTTCCTCGCCGGTTGTCGACGCTTGATTCGTCTCAGCTTGTCTCCGTTTTTTGGTTTAATTCCAACCTGCTGCGGAGGTTGTTCGGGGGAAGAGCGACTTGTTTGCGGCCGTTTCCACCTTATGGGGGCTTAGTGAATCAGGAAACGGACGCGAAACGGAGCGAAGCACCCGAAAAACCGGAGCCCCAACCGGAGCCCTAACCGCAGCCCCTATTCAAAGTAATAATCCGCGCCCTCAAAAAACTCAAAGCTGTAGTCGCCGATCTGCACGAGATCGCCGTCCTTCGCCCCTTCCTTCCGCAGCGCCTTGTCGACGCCCATGTTGCGCATCACGCGGGCGAAGCGCATAACGGCGTCGTACGAGGTCAGGTTCGTCCGTTTAATGAACCGCTCGATGCTTGGGCTCTCGACGATGTAGACGCCCTGTTGCTTGCGGATGGAGAACTCGTCCTCATCCTTCTTCTCGTACCGGTACACCTTGCGCTCCTCAATCTCCGGCACTTCTTCGAGCGCCGGCGCCTCCGGCATGGCGTCCAGCAGGTCGGCCGCCTTGTAGAGCAGCTCCCGAATCCCGCTTTTCGTAAGCGACGAGATCGGAACGATTTCATATTCCTTGCCGTCCTGCAGCTCCCCAAGCTGCTGCTTGAACAGCTCGAGCTGATCGTCCGCATCCGGCATGTCCATCTTGTTGGCCGCGACGATCTGCGGGCGTTCCGCCAGCTTTGCGTTATATTTCACGAGCTCGTCGTTGATCTTCACCCAATCCTCGAACGGGTCCCGCCCCTCGGTGCCGGCCATATCCACGACATGGATAATGACGCGGGTCCGCTCGACATGGCGCAGAAATTCATGCCCAAGCCCGACGCCCTCGGCGGCGCCCTCGATCAGCCCCGGCAAGTCGGCCATAACGAAGCTGCGGCCGTCGCCCACGTCCACGACGCCCAGGTTCGGCGTAATCGTCGTGAAATGATAGGCGCCGATCTTCGGCTTCGCCGCGGATACGACCGAGAGCAGCGTTGATTTGCCGACGCTCGGGAAGCCGACAAGCCCGACATCGGCCATCACCTTCAGCTCGAGCACCACCCAGCGCTCCTCGCCTTCCTCGCCGTTCTCCGCGATGTAAGGCGCGGGGTTGTTGGCCGTGGCGAACCGGATATTGCCGCGTCCGCCGCGTCCGCCCTTGGCCACGATTACTTCTTGCCCGTGGCGGGTCATATCGGCGATGACCTCCTGCGTATCGTCATCGATGATGACCGTGCCCGGCGGAATGCGGACGATCATATCCTCCGCGCCGGCGCCGTGCATGCCTTTCACTTTGCCCTTCTCGCCGCGCGGAGCCTTGAAATGCTTCTGGTAGCGGAAATCGACGAGCGTGCGCAAGCCTTCATCCACCCGAAATATGACGTCGCCGCCTCTGCCGCCGTCGCCGCCGGCCGGCCCGCCCTCCGGAACGTACAGCTCCCGCCTGAACGAGATGAGTCCGTCTCCGCCGTCCCCGCCTTTAACGAATATTTTCGCTTTATCAACAAACATGTTGCTCCTCCGTTCACCGGCTCAAATCGGCGCGCAGCGCCGCCGTCAACATATCCGGTTCCAGCCGGTCCGCATACAGCGGCGATTTCTTCACCCGCTGCCTGCATTTGGCGTATAGTTCCTGCGCGTTAAGAAGCTCACCCTCGAACCGCAGATCGATGAGCAGAGCCGTTTCATTGCGGTGCAGGCCGACCGTCAAACGGGCCGCATCGCCGCCGCCCGGCTTCACGCCGAAACGGTAGGCATTGATCAGATCCGTCAACGTATCCGCAACCTTCTCGCCGTTCAAGGGAAGCTCGGCCAAATTCACGTCGTCGGCAACATCGACTTGCAGTTGCATCGCGTTCGTCACCGTCCGGAACGATTGCACGAACAGGATGAAGGACGGGATGCCCAGCTTCGCGATCCGGCTTTCCGCTGTCATAGCTTCCCTTATTTTCTCCAAGCATTCGACCGTTTTATCCGGCTTGTTCATCCGGATGTACCCGTACAACACCTGGAGCTCGTTCATCCAATCGTGCCTGTGGTGATTCAGCATCCGGATCGCCTTCGTCTCAAGCGCGGCCTGCGCCCGTTCCGAGCGCAGTGCCTGCTCTTTCCGGTCGGCTATAATCCAGATCGCGGCAGCCGCCGTCAACCATAGCAGCAGCGCCCCGGCAGGCCACAGCTGTTCCCGCCAAAACCATACCGCGGCGATCGGCAGCAGCACCGAGCCGGCCGCGTAATATCGTATCGTCCGCCAACGATTCATGAAAATGTCCTCTCTCCGTTCAACATCGCCTAAACCCTCAACCAGTATAGCATGCCATGCCCAAAAGTTCACGGCTTACGCCCAAAAAGCGGGCGATTTGCTCCGCAGCGTATTCCGGTTCCCTTCCCGTGGCGCCGCAAGGACCGCAAAACCAAAAAAACCCGGCCTGTCGCCAGGCCGGGAATGATGCGATCTTAAGCTTCGACTGCTGCGGCGACAGGCGCCGCGTCAACCGGGTACACGCTGACCTTTTTGCGGTCGCGGCCCCAACGCTCGAACTTCACGACGCCTTCGACTTTTGCGAAGAGCGTGTCGTCCTTGCCGATGCCGACGTTGCTGCCCGGATGAATTTTCGTGCCGCGCTGGCGGAAAAGGATGCTGCCGGCCGTTACGACCTGGCCGTCCGCACGCTTCGCGCCGAGACGCTTCGAATGGCTGTCGCGGCCGTTCTTCGTCGAGCCTACGCCCTTCTTCGACGCGAACAACTGAAGATTCAGCTTCAACATGGTGTTCTCCTCCTTCTTTAAAGCATGATTTCGCGCATAACGACATACTTGCCGTAAGATTGACTGATTGTTCCCAGCATGACGACCATCGATTCGAGCAGCAGCTGAACCCGGTCGTCCTTGGCCGGATCTCCCGTCTCCGGAATTTCCGATTGCAGCCAGCCGTTCCGCATGGCGGCGGGCAGCTGCAGGCCGGCCAGCGACTCGATCGCGTTGACCGTGCCGACGGTGACGGCGGACACGCCCGCGCACACGATATCTTTGCCCGGCTTCGCGAATCTCGCGTGGCCTTCGACGGCAAACGATACGATGGCGCGGTCCGCGGTCCGCCGGGTTAACGTGACGGTAATCATCCCGCAACCCTCTTACGCCTCAATTGCGCCGATCGTCACTTTCGTGTACGGCTGACGATGGCCTTGCTTGCGGCGGTAGTTCTTCTTGGCTTTGTATTTGTAAACGATGATCTTCGCGCCTTTGCCTTCCTTCTCGACTTTGCCGGAAACCTTCGCGCCCGCTACGAGCGGGGATCCGGTTACGAGGCCGTCAGCCTTGGATACGGCCAGAACGCGATCGAACGTTACGCTGTCGCCTTCGTTCAAGCCCAGCTTCTCGATGTAGATGACGTCGCCTTCCTGAACCTTGTACTGCTTGCCGCCTGTTTCGATGATTGCGTACATGGATGGTGCACCTCCTCATGTCTAAGACTCGCCTGACCCGGGTGGCAACCGAATGACCGGCCGCGCTTCGATACCCGTTCGGAGCGGTTGTAGCATGCATAGCGACAAGCACTAAACACACACTGCAAGATTATAGCACACTTGACGGGCCGATTCAAGATAGCTGCCGCATTCCCCGTCATCCAATGCTTACCGCCCGGCCGGCGGCATTCCCACATAGATCCGGCCGCTGCCTCGGCACGCGGCACACGGCTCGTACAGCCGGCCGGCGGCATCCTCGCGCACCTTTTTGCGGGTGAGCTCCAGCAGCCCGAGCTTCGTCCAGCCGACCACATGGCATTTCGTCCGGTCCTTGCGCACCAGCTGCTCCAGCCGCTCCATCACGCGGTCGCGGTGCGCGGCTTCCGCCATATCGATGAAATCGACGATGACGATGCCTCCCGCATCGCGCAGCCGGAGCAGCCGGGCGATCTCCTCGGCCGCTTCCATATTGGTATGAAAGACGGTTTCCTCAAGACCGGTGGAGCCGGTATATCTGCCCGTGTTCACGTCGATAACCGTCAGCGCCTCGGTTTGGTCCCAGGCGAGATCGGCCCCGCTCGCCAGCCGAATCCGGCGGGCGAACGCCTTCTCGAGCTGCGCGTGGACGGCGTACGCCTCAAACAACGGCTGCCGGCCTGCGGGTGAATACAGGCTAAGCTTCGATTCCATAGCGGGCGCCGTTTCCTTCATCATGGCGCGCGCCTCGGCCAAAGCCCGCTCGTCGTCAATCCAGATCCGGTCCGTCTCCACGTCCAGCATGTCCCTTACGATCCGCTGCATCAACCCGGCTTCCCGGTGAAGCTCGCTCGGAGCGCACGCCCGCTCCGCCTTCTCCGCAATGCTTTGCCACAGCTCGCGCAAATACGCCGCGTCCTTGCCGAGCGACCGGAGACTTTCGCCTTCGGCCGCCGTCCGCAGAATGATGCCTTCGCGCGCCTGACGGATTTCCTCCCCCGCTTGCCTGAGACGGGTTCGTTCCGCTTCCGTCCCGATTTTTTTGGATACGCCCACATAGTCCGCATGCGGCATGTAGACGAGGAAACGGCCGGGCAGCGAATAATGCGTCGTTACGCGCGCTCCCTTGCCGCCCAGCGGCTCCTTCACGACCTGCACCGGCAGCTCCTGTCCGGCGCGCAGCAGCCCGGCGATGGACGGCTTGTCCCGCGGCTGCCGCTCCAAATTCGGATGAAGCACCTCGTCGATGTAGAGGAACGCGTTCTTGCCTTGTCCGATATCGACGAACGCCGCCTGCATGCCCGGGAGCACATTGACCACTTTGCCTTTGTAGATGTTCCCCGCCGTCTGGCCGCCTGACGACGCCTCCCGGCGGTACTCCAAAAGACGGCCGTCCGACAGGACCGCCGTTTCGATCGTTTGCTCCTCGACATGCACCAACCTCAGCTTCATTGTCGACCGTCACCTGCCGGATGCGCGTTTTCTGGCTTTTATTTTATATGATAACATTCTACATGATAACCAAAGGACAGGAAAGCCTACGTCGGGAAAAGCTCCGCGAGCGTCGCGCCCTGTCTCCCCACCTCAAGGTAGCGCTCGATCACCCTCTCCTCCGGCAGCACGCCGAGCAGCCTCCCGCCTTCGCCCGTCACATAGATCAAATGGTAACGGCCGCGCCGAAGCATCCGCAAAATGCCCCCTACCGTCTGCCGTCCGGTCACGACGATCGGCGCGGCCGGCGCCCCTTTCTCCCGGCGGGCTTCGGACTCGGCGCCGCGGTGCATCAGGAACCGCAGAAATACGAAAGGGAGATTGCGGCGGTACGTCCAATTGGAAACGAACAGGAAGAGGCCGATGGCCAGAAGGTTCAGTTGAACGCCGCCGTCATTCAGCGGGATGCAGGCAAAAGCGACCATTCCCGCGCTGAAGGCAAGGCTGAGCGCCGCTCCCCAATGAAGCGTCCGATGGTATGGAAAGCCGCCGCTGAACGCCGCCTGCAACAGCTTCCCGCCGTCGAGCGGAAGCACGGGCAGCAGGTTGAAAAGGCCGATCATCACGTTGGCCCGCGCGATGTAGGCCGCCCAATCCTCATCCCAGCCGGCCCATCGTCCCAGCGCCCACGCCGCCGCGGCCATCCATACGTTCTGCAGCGGTCCCGCCGCCGCGACCGCCGCTTCCTGGGCCGCCGGCACGGTGCCCGCTTCCTCCGTCTCCGCCACGCCTCCGAACGGCAGCAGCTTGATTTCGCGGACGCGCCAGCCGAATGCTTTCGCCGCCGCGACATGCCCCAGCTCATGGACAAGCACGATGGCGAACAGGACGACAAGCTCCGCCACATAACCGGTGACGATCGAACCGAGCATGACCAGCACGAACAGCGGGTGCACGTTCCAGCGGATGCCGAGCCAATTAATCAAGCGGAACCACATCCGTCGGATCGACAACCTTTCCGTCGACCTGCACGGAGAAAAAAAGCAAACCGAAAGCGCCGTCCTTCTCCCGTCCGAGCGTGCCGATCCGGTCCCCGGCTTCGACCCAATCCCCTTCCTGAACGGTTGCCTCGAACAGCTTGCCGTATATGGATTCGACTTTGTCGGCGTGCCGGATGACGACGCGGACACCTCCCGCTCCGTCGGCCGATACGCGGCTTACCCGCCCGGTCTCCATCGCCCTTACCGCGCTGTCCGCCGCCCCGTAAATTTCGACGCCGTTCAGCGTTTCCGCGAAGCTGCGCACGACCGATCCGCCGGGCACCGGGGCCACGACCGGCAGACGGACCGTTCCATCGACGCTCCGGCTCTCCGTTCCCGCCGTTCCGAAGCTTGGAATGAAGGAGGGCGCTCCCGCAAAAGTATCCCTGTACCACGCCGCCACGGCCGCGGTATCCATCTCTTCGGTCAAGGCGGCGATCACGAATGCGCGCGCCGGTTCGGCCCACGGCATGTCCAGCCGGAACAGCCCCCACACCGCGCCGAACAGTACCGCCGACAGCACCAGGCGGCGGAGAAAACCGGTCGATTGACGGCCGCTTCCCGGCATGCGTCCCGAAGGGTATTCGTCGTCGCGGGTTCCCTGCCGGTCTCCGCCGTGAACCGCATGCAGCCACTCCCTCGATTTCCTTTTCCACTCGATTTCGGGATCGGGCTCCGCGGCGCGGATTCCTTGCCCGGCGGCGGTCTTTCCCGGCTCCGCCGGTTCGGTCCGGCGGTTATCCGCGACCGTTCCGGCGGGCGGGCGGCCATAAGCCTCGGGCGGCCGGTCCAGCAGACTGCGTATGCGTTCCTCTCTTCTGCGCTTGTTCTCTTTGCTCGCTCCCATATGCGTTCCCTCCCTGTCGCAGCAGCCGTATCGCTGCCCGCAGCCGTATCGCCGCCCGCAGCCGCTTTTTCCGCAGCCGCCTCGCTCGTCCGGGCAGCCCTTTGTCCTATGCCTATGACATAAGACAAGCAATTATGCCGCCTGCTATACCGCAGCGAACTACGTAATGTTCATTTCACTACTTATGTTGCAGCCGCGAAAACCTTATAATGGAGAGGTATGGATGCAACTACACGATTACGGGAGGGAACAAACGAATGGCTACAACGATTCCTCTGCATCGCAGAGGCCTGCAGGCCAGCCGGCTCGTGCTCGGCTGCATGCCGCTGGGCGGCGGCTGGAACAGCGAGCCGATCACGGCCGCACATGAGAAGCAGGCGCGGGAAGCGGTCGAAGCCGCGCTGGAGGTCGGCATCAATATGTACGACCATGCGGACATTTATACGATGGGCAAGGCGGAGCAAACGTTCGGAACGGTGTTGAAGGAGAAGCCCGGCCTGCGGGACAAGCTCATCCTGCAGTCCAAGTGCGGCATCCGCTTTGAACGCGGACCGGGCAAGCCGCATCAGTTCGATTTCTCGAAATCGCATATCCTCGCAAGCGTGGACGGGATACTGGAGCGCCTCGGCGTCGAGTACATCGACATTCTGCTGCTGCACCGTCCCGACGCGCTCGTTGAACCGGAAGAGGTGGCGGAAGCGTTCGAACGCCTGACGGAAGCCGGCAAGGTGAGACATTTCGGCGTGTCCAATATGGGAGCGGGCCAAATCAAGCTGCTCCAGGCGTATTGCAAATCGCCGATCGTGGCGAACCAGTTGGAAATGAATTTGCTTTACACGGATTTCATCGACCAAGGGATTCACATCAATCAAACTGCGGGCAAGGACGGCATTTTCCCGGAGGGGACGCTCGAGTTCTGCCGGCTGGAGAACATTCAGCTTCAGGCATGGAGCCCGCTTGCCAAAGGCCTGCTGAGCGGCGCTTCCCTGGAAGGCCAGCCGTCCAACGTCCAAGAGACGGCGGCGCTGGTGGCAGCGCTGGCGGAGCGGAAAAACACGACGCGCGAGGCGATTGTGCTCGCATGGCTGATGCGCCACCCCGCCGGCATTCAGCCGGTTATCGGCACGTCCGATCCTCAGCGGATCCGCAACTGCGGCGCCGCCGGGCAAATCGAGCTTAGCCGTGACGAGTGGTATGAACTGTATACCGCGTCGCGCGGCACGAAGCTTCCTTAAGGGCGAACGAACCGCATGTGGCTGTTATTCGCCTCGTTGTCGGCCGTCGCTTTCGGCACGCGGGGCGTCCTCTACCACTGGACCTCGCAAAAGCCGATTAACCGCAATCTGCTGCTCGGCGGCGTCTTTTTCACCGGCTGCCTGTTCAGTCTGCTGGTCGGCTTGGCCGCCGGCGAACGCTGGACGCCGTCTGCGATGGTAGGTGTCCTGATGGGATTGTGGTCGTTTCTGGCGAATGACTCGATGTTTCGCGGCTTTGCGTCGGGGAAAGCGTCGATCGTGGCGATTCTGACCGCGCTGCCCTCGGTCGTTGTCGTGACGCTTACGTTTCTCATATGGGGCGAAAGGTTGACCGCTTGGCAGCTGGTCGCCTTCGTCGTCATCGTGTCGGGCGTCCTGCTTGTCCGCTTTACGGGCGCGGCCTCGCTCGGCCGGCTGGAGGGCGCCAAATGGGGCTTGCTCGCCACGATCTTTTTCGGCTTGAACGACGTGTCCGGCAAATGGTCGACGCTGCTCGGCGCCGATACGTTCCCGACGCTTTTCTTCATGTTCGCGACCGGCACGCTGCTGTTCATGGCCTCCTGGCTGCGGGAGCAAGGCAAACAGGCCGGACGGGGCGAACGGGACGGGCGCTCCGAACGCTCGGCAGGCTGGCCGCTCGGCAAAACATTCGGCGTCGGCATGCTGGTGGGCATCACGAACACCGTCGGCATGGTGCTGATCCTGTACGCGTTCGAGCTCGGCGTAACCGGGCTAGTGTCCGCGGTCGTCGCCTTGAACGTGATCGTCATTCTGCTTTACACCCGACTGATCGTCAAGGAATCGTTCTCGCAGCCGGAGCTGATCGGCATGATTCTCGCCTTCGGCGGAGTCGTTCTGCTGCGGTTGTTGGGATAACGCGAAACGACGGCCGGCCCGGAGCAAAAAAACAAGCCGGCCCGGCCGCAAAAAGGCGCCGCTGCCCGATCCGGGCAACGGCGCCTTTCGCGTTAATCCAACTCGTATTTCTCCTGATGCGCCTTGATGCTGAAGACGAGGCCGATACTCAGCATATTGAGCAGCAGCGACGTGCCGCCATAGCTGATGAACGGCAGCGTAATGCCGGTAATCGGCATGATGCCGATCATCATCCCGATATTCTCGAAGATCTGAAACACGAACATCGACACGATGCCGATGATGATGAACGAGCCCTTCAAATCGTAGCATTGAAAAGCGATCAGGATCATTCGGTAAATAAGCAGGAAGTACAGCAGCAGCAATACGGCCGAACCTTGAAAACCGAACTCTTCGCCGATCACGACGAAGATCGAGTCGGAATACGGGTACGGAATAAACCGCCGGTTCTTGGAATCGCCCTCCATATAGCCGTCGCCGGTCAACCCGCCCGATCCGATCGCAATGAGCGATTTCTCCGACTGGTATTTATCTTTGTCCGAGGCGGTCTCCGGGTTGATATACGTGTTGATTCTCGCGTACCAGTGCTCTTTTTCTTGTGAGGTCAAATAGTCCTTGATCTCGGTATTGAACGTATTGAACAGGCTGACGAACAACACGAGCGCGCCTACAACCACGGTCAGCCCGATCAGCACGTGCGTGTACCTGACGTTGCCGATCCACAGCATGCCCAGGACAATGACGACGTAGATGATCGCGTTCCCGAGATCGGGCTGGATCATAACGAGCATGAACGGGAGCATGGAAAAGGCGGCTATCGGCAGCAGATCGCTTGTAAAAGACAGCCGGTCGCCCTGCCTTCGTCCGATCAGCACCGCAATGGTAATGATGAGGAGAATCTTCATGAACTCAGCCGGCTGGAACGACAGGAGCCCGCCCGGCAGCGTGAACCAGCTCCTCGCCCCGTTGATTTTGTCCCCTGCGAAATAGACCAGCACCAGCAGCCCGACGCCTATGCCGTACAGCACGTACCAGCCCTTCAGAAAAAGCCGGTAATCGAACAGCGTCGAACAGATGGCTACCACGAAGCCCGCCGCGTAAAAAACGAGCTGCTTCAGATCATAGTTGGGGTACTCCGGGTTGCCGTAGGTGGCGCTCCGGACGAGCAGCGTGCTCATCACCATAAACAAAGCAAGGATCAGGAGCATGCCCCAATCCAATTTTTTTAATTTGTTCAACACGATGCATTCATCCTATTCCCAGAAACTTGCGGAAACGCTGGAACATGCCCGCTTTGTCGTCGAGCTGCATGAGCGGCACCTTGTCGCCCAGAATCCGCCGTCCTATGTTGCGGTAGGCGATCGCGGCGCGGGAGGATGGATCCATGACCGTCGGCTCGCCGCTGTTGGCGGCCTTGATCACCTTCTCGTCGTCGGGCACAATGCCGAGCAGATCGATGGCGAGCACCTGGCAAATCTCGTCGATGTCGAGCATTTCCCCGCTCTTCACCATATTCTGGCGTATCCGGTTAATGACCAGACGCGCGGGGATATGGGATTGTTCCAGCAAACCGATAATGCGGTCCGCATCGCGCACCGCCGCATTCTCCGGCGTCGTGACCACGATCGCCCGATCGGCCCCAGCTACCGCATTGCGGAAGCCCTGCTCGATGCCCGCCGGGCAATCGATAATGACGAAATCGAAATCCTTCTTCAGCTCGAGCACGATGTCCCTGACCTGCTCCGGCGATACGTCGTTCTTGTCCTTCGTCTGGGCGGCGGGGAGCATATACAGCTCGTCGAACCGTTTGTCCTTGACGAGCGCCTGGTTGAGGCGGCAGCGGCCGTCTGCCACATCGATCAAATCGTAGATAATCCGGTTTTCGAGGCCCATGACGACATCCAGATTGCGCAGGCCGATATCCGTATCAACCATACAGACCTTCTTTCCGTGCAAAGCGAGGGCGGTTCCCACATTCGCCGAAGTCGTCGTTTTGCCGACTCCGCCTTTCCCCGATGTTACGACAATCGCTTCTCCCATCTTTTACACTCCTTTGAACACGATCGGATCCCTGCGTATGCGAAACAGGCCGGACAGCTTGTCGATTTTCATCTGCCCGTCCTGTAAAAAAGCGAATTCCATCCAGGTATCGCCGGTGATCCACTCATCCGGCGGGCGGCTGATGACGTCGGCAATGCGAAGCTGCGTCGGCTTCAGCTGCGAAGCGGCGATGATGACGTCCGTACGTCCGCCGATTCCCGCATGCGCCATGCCGCGCAATGAGCCGAGCACGTAAATGTCGCCCGTGCAGAGCAGCGTGCCGCCCGGGTTCAAGTCGCCCATCAGCAGCAGATGGCCCGCATGCTCGACGGTCTGGCCGGATCGGACGATACCGGTCAGGACCTTAAGCTCATCCTTCGCAGACGCTTGATCGCCGGCGTGCTCCTGCTCGGCATCCACCGATTGGACGAGCAGGTTTCCCCTTTTGCGGATCGCGCTCACGATCTGGTCCTTCTGCTCTTCGCTTGCCTGCCGCCGGCCCATCTTGACCTGCACATGCACGAGCGGGCCCGTCAGCAGCTGCTGATGCGAGGTCTCCAGCTTGTAGTGAAGCTCGTCCAGCAGCTCGGAAAACTCACACTTATCGTCCAGCAGGAACACGAGACCTTCTTTTACGCCTTTGATCGTTATGTGCTGCTTCTCGGTCACGCCTTCCCCTCCTCCACCCTATACCATTCGGTTCGGACACCGCCGATTCCTGCCGGCCGCCCGTTATTCCTCCTGTCCCGCATTCGGCTTCCCCGAGCCCTCGAACAGGCGCCGTGCCGGAATGTATACCGCCAGCGCGAAGCCGATCTGCAGAAACAGGCTGGGCATGATGGAGTCTATCAGAACGTAAGCGTACTGCTCTTGCGTGATCCGGAATACTTTATAAATCAGGTAGACTACGGAATTATACAGCAAACCGGCAAAGCCGATAATCGACAGGGCGAGCAGCAGCGGGCTTCTTCTGCGTTCCAGCAGCAACCCCGTCAGATAGCCGCAGAGCCCCATCGCGAACGCGTGTACGCCAAGCAGATCTCCGTAAAAAACGATGTCCTGCAGCAGTCCGAAGCTTAATCCGAGCATAAGTGCCGTATGGCGGCCGGTGTATAAAGCGGCATAAAGGACGAATACGAATACGAACTGCGGTACCAGCCTGCCGTACAAAGCATCCGGTATCAGCCAGGGAATAATGGTGCTCTCCACAATAAACAGCAAAAACATGAAAAAGACGGCCAGTCTTACGTTCATCGCCCGGACTCCTCGAATCCCTCTGCTTCTTCAAGCTGATCCGCCGCGTTCGCGTCCGTGCGTTCATCCTGCCCCGTAATCGCCGGCGTTCCGGTATCGGGCGGAATGACGACAAACACCTCGGTCAGCCGGTCCAGCTTGGCGGAAGGCTTAATCGCGGCCGTGTACGTCAACCCGAAATCACCCACCTGACGGGATTCCACCGTCCCGATCTCCAGCCCGCGCGGAAAGACGTTCCCCAACCCCGAGGTAATGACCACGTCGCCTTCGGCAAGCGGATCGTTCTCGGCGATCCGGTTCATAAGCAGCATGCCGGTCCCCTTATCATAGTCTTCGACGATGCCGAACGACTTCCCCTCCTTGTCCACCACGGTAGCCGAAATCGCCCTTGGATTGGGGGAATCCGGATTCAGCTGCGTGATCGGCGTGACCGTCGAATAGAGCGGAAATACCCGGCTTACGAGTCCGACCAGGCCGTCGGTCGACACGACCGCCATGTCCGGCTTGATGCCGTCGGTGGAACCCAGATTAATCTTGAAGGCCAAGTTGTTCGGATCGAGGTCCGCCGCAACCACCTGCGCGATGACGTATTTGTACTTGTACATGTTTTTCTGACGTTCCGTGAAATCGAGCGCGTCCATCAGCCGTTCGTTCTCCTGCTGCAAAAAGTTGTACGTGATGCGGTCCCTCGCATACCGCGAAGCCAGTATGCGCAGCTGTTCATTCTCCTGATAGATATCGCGCATCGTGCGTACATCCTCAAACAAGCCCGCTATGTATCCTGCGGGCTTGTAAAACCATTGCTGTACGAACGTAACGGTATCGCCGATGAAGTTCTCGGGCCAAGACAGCTTCTCTCGCTTGCCGAGCGAAAACCCCATGACGGCGATAAAGACGATTAAGCCGATCATCAGAACGAACAGTCGCTTGTTTCGAAATAAGTTAAACAGTTCGCTCACCCGCCCATTTCACTTTCCACCCGCTCGCGGGTGCATTAACGCTTGCGCGACCCGCCGCCCTTGGACTTGAACAAATGAATGTTCTCAAGCGCCCGGCCGGTGCCGATCGCCACGCAATCGAGCGGATTCTCGGCTACGATGACCGGCATGCCCGTCTCGCGCGCCAGCAGCTTGTCCAGGTTGCGAAGCAGCCCGCCGCCACCGGTCAGCACGATGCCGCGGTCCATGATGTCCGCCGACAGCTCGGGCGGGCACTTCTCCAGGGTGACTTTCACCGCGTCGACGATCGCGTTCACCGTATCGGTGAGCGCGTCGGTAATTTCGTCGGATGTGACAGGTATCGTTTTGGGCAGTCCCGTGACAAGGTCGCGGCCCCGGATTTCAATCGATTCGGTCTTGTCCAGCGGCAGCGCCGAACCGATCTCCATTTTCAGCTGCTCGCTTGTCCGCTCGCCGACCATCAGGTTATACATCCGCTTGATGTATTGGATGATCGCTTCGTCCATTTCGTCGCCGGCGATCCGGATCGAACGGCTCGTGACGATGCCCCCGAGCGAAATGACGGCCACCTCGGTCGTGCCGCCCCCGATGTCGACGACCATGCTTCCGGTCGGCTCCCATACCGGAAGATCCGCTCCGATCGCCGCCGCGAACGGCTCTTCAATCGTGTAAGCCTCCCGCGCGCCGGCCTGCTTCGTCGCGTCCTCGACGGCGCGTTTCTCGACGGCCGTAATGCCGGACGGCACGCAGACCATCACGTTCGGATGGCGCGGAAACAGCGCTCGCTGCTTCTGCGCCTGCCGGATAAAATATTTGATCATCGTGGCGGTCGTGTCGAAATCGGCAATGACGCCGTCCTTCATCGGACGAATCGCGCGGATGTTGCCCGGCGTCCGGCCGATCATTTTTTTCGCTTGCTCGCCTACCGCTTCGATCGTTTTCGTATCGGTACGCAGGGCAACCACGGACGGTTCCCTGACGACAATGCCTTTACCTCTGACATAAACAAGGGTATTCGCCGTACCCAGGTCGATACCCAAATCTTTTGTGAAGCCTCCGAACATTCGTTAAACTCCCTTCTCTCGATCAGACAATCCTACTTATTATATTACATCAGACCTTGTTCCTTCAAACTGATAAACCTGCCATCGCCGATGACAATATGATCCAGCACATCGATGCCGACCAGATCGCCGGCCTCGCACAGGCGTTTCGTCAACGAAACGTCTTCCGGACTGGGGGCCGGATCGCCGCTCGGATGGTTGTGCAGGCAAACGATCGAGGCGCTGCTGCATTTGATCGCGGCGCGGAACACCTCGCGCGGATGCACGAGCGACGCATTGAGCGTTCCGACGGACAGCGTTTCGCGCCCGATCACGTGATTTTTCGTATTCAGAAACAGACAGACGAAATGCTCCTTTTTCAAATACCGCATCGATTCCATCATGTAGTCCGCCGCATCCTGCGGCCGGCGGATCGTATAACGCTCCTCGGAGCGGCTTTGCGCAAGGCGGCGGCCGAGCTCCATGCCGGCCCTGAGCTGAACGGCCTTGGCCGGCCCGATGCCGCGAATCTCCGTCAGCTCTTCAATGCTCATATCGACCAAACCGCGAAGCCCCCCGCATGCCTGCAGGATGCGGGAGGCCAAATGTACGGCCGACTCGCTTCGGGTTCCGGTTCTCACCAGTATCGCCAGAAGCTCGGCGTGGCTAAGTGCGTCTGCCCCATAGGCCATCATGCGCTCTCTCGGTCGGTCTTCCCGGGGGACATCGCGCAAAATCAACGTTTGCGTATCCATGTCCGTTTCCGCCTTTTCGATTGGATGCTTTCGTCAAATCACGTCAATGCCGAACTCGCCCAGCAGCTCGGACAATAGGGACAAGGGCAAGCCGACCACATTGAAATAATCGCCTTCGATACGATCGATCAGGGTAGCGCCCAATCCCTGGATGGCGTAAGCACCCGCCTTGTCCGCCGGCTCCCCCGAAGCGACATAACGTCCGATCCGTGCCGGATCGAGCGGCTTCATATGTACGCGGGTCATGCCATGCGCGACCGCCTCGCGGCCGCCCGGGGTCGAGACAAGCGCGACGCCCGTATAAACCTCGTGCGTCCGCCCTTGCAACCGGCCCAGCATGCCGGCGGCCTCGTGTTCGTCCCGGGGCTTGCCCATTATCTCGCCGTCGAGCACGACGATCGTGTCGGCTCCTATTACGACGGCGGGCGTGCGGTCATCCTCCTGCGAGCGTTCCAGCATCTCCTTCACCGCACGCGCCTTGCGCAGCGCGAGCGCTTCGACGATCTGCGGCGGCGTCCAATCCGCCGGCGTGCTCTCGTCCGCCTCGGACGACAGGATCACGACCGGCAGCCGCAATCCGAGCGACTGTATGAGCTCGCGCCTTCTCGGCGAGGAGGAAGCCATGACGATTCTCTGCGCCGTCCGTTCCGTCACATATGCCGATTCGTTCACTTTGCGGCCAACTCCTATTCCATACTCGTTTCCGCCTTACAGCTTGCGGTAGAGCCAGATGGCTGCGATCGCGCCGACGATGCTGAGCAAGCTGATGTCGATACGCAGCGAGAAATCAAAGCTGAGAACGAGCAGATCGGCTTTGGGCGACCAGGCAAGCTGCGCCGTATCCGTTAAAAACGATGCGCCGGGCACCCGCTTCAGCCATCTGGCCCCAAGCGCGCCGGCTACGAGGCCGATCAGGATAAAAAGCATGAGAATCCACGCATTTTTCTTCATCATCCAACGTCCCTCGCCTTTTTTTGACACCCTGCCCTATATTATACGTGGGATGCATCCCGTTTACAATGCGTCAAAAGCGCCCCATCCATTCCTTTTGGACGAATACCGCTTCCATGAGGGCCGTCTGCGCGTTACGCAAGCGCTCGGACGATACGCTCTTTTCGTAATCCTCCACCGCCGCGGAAGCCGTCCCTATGGACTGGTCCAAACGATCCAGATAAAGCTTGTCGTCCGCGGACACACCTTGCCGGAAAACAACGGTCGATCGCGACCACTGCCCCATCGCTTCCTTCCAGGCTTTCGCTTCGTCGACACCCATAGGCTCGGGCTGCTCCGCGGCCAGCAAGCCGGCCGTGAGACCGCCTAACGCGCGAATCAATCGATCGGTATCGTCGAAAAAACGGACCGCATCCCCGCCCTTTCCGTTAAAAGGAAAGCCGGCAACGGCTTCGACCGCGATTTCTTTCCGGTATACCTCCACGCCCGCCAACGCCTCCCCGAGGGCCGCCGCTTCCTTCGGATCGGCAGCCAGGCCGGCGTATACCCGATAGCCTTCGGAGGTGTCCGCGGAGGCCGCGTAGCCTTTCGACCGCAACTCCTCCATCGCCGCTTTCATGCCCTCCCCATTGCTGAATACACCGTATTGCAGCATCGTATATTTACGTTCCGGCAAATCCGCCGCCGCAGCCTGCCCGCCGCTTCCGCCGGAAGCCGGGACCGCCGGCGCGTCGGCCGGTCCCTTCCCGTCCTCAGACGGCGAAGGCGAAGACGGGGAAGGGGACGCTTGATTTGCGGCTGTCCCGTCCGCCGCGGGCAGCGCCGGTTCGCCCGCAAACAACGAGAGCACAACATAACCGAACAACGCTCCTGTCAGGAGGGCTCCGGCGACCGAGGCGAATACCTTGAGCCACGACGGCCCTCCGTCGCGCCGGCGCTCTACGACAAATCCGGTGTAGCCTTTACTGTCGGCCTCGTAGACGGGCGGGGCAAAAGGCTCCGACAGCCGCTCGCTGTAATCCGCGAACGCTTCCATGTACCGCCTGTCGTCCAGACCGTCCCGTTCGTCCGGTTCGTCCGATTCGTCCGAGCGCCGCGCCGACGCCTCGGAACCGCCCTTCGTTAGCGCAGCCTCGCCGAGCGGAATTTGCACGGCCGCCGGCACCGGCGCGGCGTCCGTTTCCAGGGTCGTCCGCTCCGTCCTGTCGCCCTGCCGCTTATGAAGCGGCGCTTCGTCTATCGGCAAGGGCGCTTCGGCCCGTCGTTGCTTGGGCCGGCCCGCACTGTCCGCATCCGTTTCCCGAATAAGCCGTTCAAGCGCAAAGGGGTCGTCCTGAAACGGGCTGTTCCAAGGGGAGACATCCGCCGCGAAACGCATTTCCTCGCGGAAGAACGGCACCACCTTGCCTGCGGAAGCCGGGCCTCGTTCCGGTTTATCGGACGGCTCGCGCCGCGCCCCGCCGGTTTCCTTCTCGAATCGGTATGTGATGCGCGCTTTCGGGTTCATTTGATCTCTCTCCTTCTCCGGTTCATATAGTTCTACTCTATGAAGTGAATGAGAGATTTATGTTTTTGCCGCACGGCAAAAAGCCCCCGGAGCCGTCATCCGACGGACGACGGACCGGAGGCCCCTTTATTGCCGGCGGCGCCTTAAGCCTGCTCCGGATACCGCTCCCGCAGCTTGCGCGCGAGCGCGTCCGCCACCTTCCATATATCCCCGGCTCCCATCGTAATCACAAGATCTCCGGGGGCGACGCGCCCGGACAAATAGCCGAGCACATCATCCTTCGTCGGCTTGTAGACGGTATTCCCGTTGCTGTTGGCGACGATCATTTCAACCAGCTTGCTCGCGGTGACGCCTTCGATCCGCTTCTCGCCCGCCGGGGAATAGATGTCGGTAATGACGACCTCGTCCGCATCGGAGAAAGCGCGGCTGAACTGATCCAGCAGAAAAAACGTGCGCGTGTAGCGCTGCGGCTGAAACACCGCGATAATCCGTTTGCCGGTCGCCTTCGCCGCCAGAATCGTCGCCTGGATCTCGGTCGGGTGATGCGCGTAATCGTCGATCACCAGCATGCCGTTCACTTCGCCCAGCACTTGGAAACGCCTTTTGGCGCCGCGGAACGAACGGATCGCTTCGGCGATCGAAGCGAACGGCACCCCCGCCTCGAGACAAGTGATCACGGTGGCAAGGGCGTTGCTGACATTATGCTTGCCGGGCACGGACAGCTCGATGCGGCCAAGAGCCGTTCCCCGTCGATTGACCTGGAACGACACCTTGCGGTCGCCCAACTGGATGTCCGTTGCCCGATAATCGGCGTCCGCGTCGATCGCATAGGTGACGATCTCGCCGCCGCCCGAAACCTGGAGCAGCAGCTCGCGGACGTTCTCGTCATCCGCGCAGACGATCGCTTTGCCGGCCGGCTTCACCTGCTCGAGGAACCGGACGTACGCCGCTTTCAGTTTATTGAAATCGCCGTCGTAGTTTTCCAGATGATCGGCCTCTATGTTGGTCACGATCGCAACGGACGGATGATATTGCAGGAAGGAGCCGTCGCTCTCGTCGGCTTCGGCGACCACATATTCGCCTTTGCCGGCTCTGGCGTTCGTCCCGACGTTCACGATCTCGCCGCCGATAATATAAGTCGGGTCGAGCCCGCAAGCCTCCATCACAAGCGCGATCATGGAAGACGTCGTCGTCTTGCCGTGCGCGCCCGCAACCGCGATGCCTTTGCCGGCATTCATGAGCCGAGCCAGCATCTGGGCGCGATGGATGACCGGTATGTTCAACGCTTCCGCCGCCCGGCGTTCCACGTTATCTGTGGACAGCGCCGTCGAATAGACGACGAGATTGGCGCCGTTCACATGCTTCGCTTCATGACCGATATAAATCTGGGCCCCTTTGGCCGAAAGCTTCTCCGTCAGCTCCTGCCTCGCGACGTCGGAGCCGGATACCTTATAGCCCATCTCCAGCATCACCCTGGCGATGGCGCTCATCCCGTAGCCGCCGATACCGATGAAATGAACGTGTTCTGCCGTGTTCAACTCGCGCTTCACCAACCTTTTTCAGAATCCGTATTGTAGAGCAGACGGGAACGAACGTCCGCGATCAGGTAAAGCGTGCCGGTTACGACCGCCAAATCGCCCGGTTCGGTCCGGCGCCGCAGCAGCTCGAGCGCTTTGCGCCAATCCGGCTCGACCGTAATGTCCGCCGGACGGCGGGCCGCTTCGGCGGACATGGCGCCCAGCTCGTCGGCAGCCAACTTTTTGCGGAAATCGGGCTCGGTTACGATCAGGGTATCCACTAGAGGTAGTATATGCCGCAGAGTATCGCGATGATTCTTATTCGCCAGCATGCCGATCATGACATGCAGCTTCCCGTAGGAATACGTATCGCGGATCGCGGCGGCCAGCGTCTCCATGCCTTCCGGATTATGCGCGCCGTCAAGCACGATCCGGGGCTCGCGGCTGACCGTCTCCAGACGGCCGGGCCAACGCGCTTCCCGCAACCCGGCCTGCAGATCCTCGTCTTCGACGATCAGCGCATAATACTGCCTCAGCACCTCAAGCGTCATGACCGCCACCGCCGCGTTGGCTCGCTGGTGGGCGCCGTTCAGCGTCACGGTCAGCGGCTCGATCGTCCGGAACAGCCCCTCGAACCGGAAGGTTTGTTCATTTTCCTTAACCGCGAGCGGGGATTCGCGAAACTGCTCGCCCATCAGGTACAGCGTAGAGCGGTGCGCGGCGGCCGCATCCCGGATGACGGAGGCGGCCTCGGGCTGCGCCACCGCGCTGACGACCGGCACCCCGGGCTTGATGATGCCTGCCTTCTCCCGGGCGACCTGCTCGAGCGTATCCCCGAGAATGTCCATATGATCGTGGCCGACATTCGTAATGACCGAGACGACCGGCGTTACGACGTTCGTCACGTCCAGACGACCGCCGAGCCCGGTTTCCCAGACGACGTAATCGGGAAAAGCCGCCTTCCCGAAATAGAGGATGGCCAGCAAGGTCGATACCTCGAACATCGTCGGCGAGCCGAGCCCGGTCGCCGCCATCGCCTCGACATGCGGCTTGATCTCGCGCGCGAGCGCCAGCACCGCTTGCTCCGGAATATCCTCGCCGTTATACTGGAACCGGTTCGTGAATTTGGTGATATACGGCGACGTGAACGTGCCGACGTCATACCCGCACTTGATCAGCACCGATGTCAAATAGGCGCATACCGAGCCCTTGCCGTTCGTGCCCGCCACGTGGATGAACTTCAAGCGGCGCTCGGGGTGACCGAACGCCTCAAGCAGCGCCTCCATCCGCTCCAGCCCGGGACGGATGCCGAAGGGCACCAGCCCTTCGATCCATTTCCGCGCTTCCTCGTAAGATTGGAGCGGAGCCGCGCCGGCCCCGCATTGTTCCCTGTTCATAGACGACCTTCTTTCCGTTCCATGCCTGATCTCATTGCCGGGCTTCGGGTGCGCGCATCACGCCTTAACCGCGAAGCTCGGCGATGCGGGCCAGCACTTTATCGCGTTTGTCCGCGTAATCCTTCATCTTCGCTTTCTCTTCCTCGATGACCTTGACCGGCGCCTTCGCGACGAAACCTTCGTTGGCCAGCTTTTTCTCCACCCGCTCCACTTCGCCGTTCAGCGTCTGAAGCTCCTTCTCCAAACGGGCGATCTCCTGCGAAATATCGATCAAGCCGGCGAGCGGAAGGTACAGCTCGGCGCCGGTCACGATCGCGGACATCGCTTTGTCGGGAGCCGGCAGCCCCCGGCCGATCTCAAGTCTCGAGGTGCCGCAGAACCGCCGTACGAACTCCTCGTTGCGGTTCAATATGGCAAGCTCCGCCTCGCCCGAGGCGTTCACAAGCAGCTCGATCTTTTTGCTCATCGGCACATTGACCTCGGCACGGATATTGCGCACCGCGCGGATCATGTCCATCAGGAGCTCCATTTCGCGCACCGCCTCCGGCGATTCGAGCGCCGGGTCGTAAACCGGCCAAGGCGCAAGCGCGATCGTCTCGCCTTCGTGCGGGAGATGCTGCCAGATCTCCTCGCTGATGAACGGCATGAACGGATGGATCAGCCGCTGCGTCCGGTCGAGCACGTAAGCCAGCACCGACTGCGTCGCGCGCTTCGCGGCCTCATCCCCGCCGTACAGGTTCAGCTTGGCGAACTCAATATACCAGTCGCAAAGATCGTCCCATATAAAATTGTAGAGCAGGCGGCCGGTTTCGCCGAACTCGTAGCCGTCGATCAAGCGCGTGACGTCGCGCACGGTTTCGTTCAGCCGGTGCAGGATCCACTTGTCGGCCGTTCCGAGCGGCACCCGGATGTCGATGTCGGCCGCCGTTACGCCTTCCAGATTCATCAGGGCGAAACGCGACGCGTTCCAGATTTTGTTCGCAAAGTTGCGCGATTGCTCAACCTTCTCCCAGCGGAAGCGCAGATCCTGTCCCGGCGTGCTGCCCGTCGAGATCATGAAGCGCATCGCATCGGCGCCGTATTGCTCGATCACGTCGAGCGGGTCCACGCCGTTGCCGAGCGATTTGGACATTTTCCGTCCCTCCGCGTCGCGGACGAGACCGTGAATGAGAACGTCCTTGAACGGAATGCGGTCCGTAAATTCCAGCGCCGTGAAGATCATCCGGGCAACCCAGAAATAAATGATATCGTAGCCGGTGACGAGCACATCGGTCGGGTAGAACCGCTTCATGTCCCCGCTGTCCTCCGGCCACCCGAGCGTCGAGAACGGCCAGAGCGCCGAGCTGAACCACGTGTCCAGCACATCCTCATCCTGGCGAAGCTCCCCGCCGCAGGACGGGCAGGCCGCCATATCCTCTCGGGAGACATGCATCCCGCCGCATGCATCGCAATACCAAGCCGGAATCCGGTGGCCCCACCACAGCTGGCGGGAGATGCACCAATCGCGGACGTTCTCGATCCAGTGCAGATAGATTTTCTCGAAACGGTCCGGCACGAAATTTACGCCTTCTCCGGATTTCTGCGCCTCGATCGCTTTCGCCGCGAGCGGCTTCATCGACACGAACCATTGCGTGGACAAATACGGCTCGACGACGGCGCCGGAGCGCTCGCTGTGGCCGACCTGGTGGACGTGCTCCTCGATGCGGACGCAAACGCCCTGTTCCTGCAAATCCTTCACGATCCGTTTGCGGCACTCGGCGCGATCCAGCCCTTGGTACGGACCTGCCTGCTCATTCATCGTGCCGGTTTCATCCATCACAACAATCTGCGGAAGCTCGTGGCGCAGGCCGACCTCGAAATCGTTCGGATCGTGCGCCGGGGTAATCTTCACCGCGCCGCTGCCGAACTCCTTGTCGACATACCCATCGGCAATAATCGGAATTTCGCGCCCCAGCACGGGCAGCACGAGCGATTGGCCGATCAGGTGCTTGTATCGCTCATCCTCCGGATGCACGGCCACCGCCGTATCGCCCAGCATCGTTTCCGGCCGCGTGGTCGCGACCGTGATGTAGCCGCCGCCTTCCTTCAGCGGATACTGCAAATGGTAAAGCGCGCCTTGCACTTCCTTGTACTCGACTTCGATGTCCGACAGCGCCGTGCGGGCCGTCGGATCCCAGTTGATGATTTTTTTGCCGCGGTAGATCAGTCCCTTGTCGTACAGCCGGACGAATACCTCGCGAACGGCGCGGGAGAGACCTTCGTCCAGCGTGAACCGCTCGCGCGAATAATCGAGGGAGAAGCCCATTTTGGCCCATTGCTCATGGATCGAGCCCGCGTAATGCTCCTTCCACTCCCAAACCTTCTCCAGAAACTTTTCCCGTCCGAGGTCGTAGCGGGACAATCCTTCCTCGCGCAGCTTCTGCTCGACCTTGGTTTGCGTCGCAATCCCCGCGTGGTCGGAGCCGGGCAGCCACAGCGCGTCGTAGCCCTGCATTCTTTTCGTCCGGACCATGATGTCCTGCAGCGTAAAATCGAGCGCATGCCCGATATGCAGCATGCCGGTTACGTTCGGCGGCGGAATGACGATCGTGTAGGTGTCGGCGTCCGGCCGTTTGCCCGCTTCAAAATAACGGCCTTCCATCCAAAAGTCGTACCATTTGCGCTCCGCCGCCTTCGGATCGTAAGTCGTCGGCATTTCTGTCGTGCGGTTCGTTTCCGTCATTATCCCTGTATACCTCCAATTATGACAATGGGCGGTTGCCCATTCGATTGAAACGGTAAAAAAGAATCAACTTGCGATATGGCGTTTCGGGGATCCCGCAAAAGCCAAAAAAACCTTCCGTCCGCAAAGGACGAAAGGCTGAGCTTCCGTGGTACCACCTTTATTTCGCAGGCGCAGGCGCGTGCGACACTTGGGGCTGATAACGGCTGCAAGCCGGCCCCGCCCTCGCGGACGAACCGCTCAAGGAGGCAACTCCGGGGCGACCCGTAGCAGCGGCTGATCCTGCAGGACCTCTCAGCGTAACGGTCCCGCTCTCTGAAGGCACGGCTGCGTACTCTTCCCTTTCATCGTCGTTCATGCATCTTCCAATTTCATTATTACCTATCATACCGATCTTATCCCCCGCCGTCAATATTAGACAAGAGGAGTCGGTAGCCTGCCGTTATGAATGAATGCGGAAAGATGCGTACGTTTGCTGCGGGGACGAGAAAAAGCCAAAAACCCTTTAAACAAGGATTTTTGGCTCAAAGCGCATCACGTAACGGCTTTACGGAATCATGAGCACTTGACCTTCCGACACGTTGTTCGCCGAAAGCCGGTTGTACAGCACGATTTCGCGGGGATTGAGCTGGTAGCGCCCGGCGATCGTCTCCAGCGTTTCGTCCCGCTGGACGATGCACAAGCGAAGCTTGCGAAATTCGTGGTCATCCTGCTGCTTGCCGAGGAACAGGTTCTGCCACACGATGTCGTCGCCGGGCGGCTGCCGGATCTCCCGCTCCGCCTGCTGCATCGCCTGTTCCTGCTCCGCCGACTGCCTTGCCTCCTGCTCCCGTCGGCCGGCATGCAAAAGGGAGCTCAGGCCGACCGGCTCTACGGCCGCCGGCTCGCTCGTCCCGCGGGCGGCGCCGAAAGCAATTCGCATCTCGGCCTTGATGGGCTCGGGCCCTGCCGGTTCCGGCAGCGCGAACTCGTCCGCCGCCGAGCCGAACGCTTCATGGTAGCCGGAAAACCGCGCCGTGTCGATGTCGGCTTCCCAGGCCTCCGGCTCGCCGTTCTGCTGCGTGCGGCCGACCGGAGACGGAACGGCCGAATCCGCGCTGGCGAACGCATGCCAGCCGGCTGCCGCGGCCGGAGGCTCGGCCGCCCGGTTTGGCGGCGCCTCGGGCTGCTCGGCTTGGCGCGGCGCGGCCGAAGCGGGAGCATCAGCGTCTTCGGCCTCAACCGGCACGAACGACGGCGCAGAGTCGGCCGCCCGAGCTTTAAGCTCATCCGGAGCGAATGCATTCGCCGCGCTCACGGCTTCGTGCCTGTGCGGAGCGCCTGCCGCCGCGCTCTTCGCACCCAAGTCTTCCGCGCCTTCGATCCTGCCGAAGCCTGCAATGTCCCCGAAGCCTTTCGCCTCCTGCGAACGCCTCGCCCTTTCCGAAGCCTCCGCCCATTCCGGGCTCTCCCGGCCCTCAAAGGCATTCGCGCCCGCCACGCCCGCCGAGGCCTCCGGGGATTCCGATTGTTCGGAAGCCTGCGTCTCCGCCTCCGCCTCCGCCTCCGAATCCCGCCGATGCACGACCGTGAACGGCTCATCGCCCCAGGCATAGGCCGGCGACGGCTCGCCGCCCCTTGCCTCGACTCCCTTCAGCGACAGCACGCCCGTAATATTGAGCGTGCGGGCGGATAACAGATCCACGTCGAAATTGTCGACCTCCACCGTAATATCCTCCAATCGGTTCACCCGATTGACCGGAAGCGTAATTTCGACGGGAATGAAATGCTCGAGCTCGCGCGCGCCGTCGTCTCCCCCTTGCGAACTGTACACACCGCTTAGCAGCAGCTGCCCCCTCAGAAGCACCTGCTCGCCTTGCTGCACGGCCTGAATATACGGCGTCAGCTCGATTTCCTCCAGCTCGTGGATATCCGCGACGTCCTGCGGCAAATGCACGCGTTCATATACGTCAAAACGCAATCCGTCCGATGGTTGGAACACGGCCCATCCTCCCTTCCGATACTCGTATGCCGATACGTTCGGTATCGTTCAATACCTATCTATATGGGAAGGGGAAGGATAGCATGACTATTTTGTCACAAGGCCGAGCCGTGTTGACAGGTCCGCAAACCAACCGGGAAGCGGACATGCAATCGCCGTTTCCGTCCCGGTCCAAGGATGCGGAAAAATGAGGCGTTCGCCGTGCAGCGCCTGATGGCGCAGCAACGGCTCCGCGGGCGCGCCGTACAGCGTGTCGCCGATCAGCGGATGGCCGATATGGCTGAAATGGACGCGAATCTGGTGGGTGCGTCCGGTTTCCAGCGTCACGCGCACAAGCGCAGCGCCTTCTCCCGCCGCCAACGTCTCGTAATGCGTGACGGCGGTCTCTCCGGCCGGCGCGATCCGGCGGCGCGAGCCGTGGTGCCGGTCACGGCCGATCGGCGCGTCGATCGTACCTTTGCGCCGCCGCGGCACGCCGTTAACGAGCGCCAGGTATCGCCGGTCGATCGCTTTCCGGCGCATCGCCTCATCCAGGCGCAACTGGGCCAGATCGTTTTTGGCATACAGCACAGGCCCCGAGGTGTCGTCGTCCAGCCGGTGGATATGGCGGACCGGAGCGTCCTGCCCGGTCGCCAGACAATGCCTTAAGGCTGATTCGTCCAGCGTGCCGCGGTGTCCGGGACGGGAAGGATGAACCGCCATGCCGGCCGGCTTGTTCAGCACAAGGCACCAGTCGTCCTCGAACAGAACGTCGGCCGAAGCGCCGCTGCCGCTTCCCGACGGCTCCGCAGCCCACTCATGCCGGCCCAACCCCGCCTTCGGAAAAGCTTGCAGCCACAGCCGGCCGCCGTCCATTTTCAAGCCGCCGACCGAGAAAAGCCGATTCACCCACTTGTCCGGAAATACGGCAAGGGCCAGCAGCCATTGCCGCACACGGTGCGGATGGCTGCCGGCCGCAAGGAATTCCGGCAGAGGATCGGGCAGAGGCACGACGAGCCATTCGCCCGCGCGCTGCGCCCGATCAAGCCCAAGCCCAGGCCCAGGCTGAAGCATGCCGCCTGCGTCCATCGTTTCTTCGCTCCTTCGCACCTTCGCCGTTTCTACAGCCTGCCCAGCGCTTCATCATGCGCGGCGATCGTGAAATCGATATCGGCTTCGGTATGGACGGCGGATACGAACATGCCCTCGAACTGGGAAGGCGCAACGCTGACCCCCAAATCCAGCATGCTTGCAAAGTACGTCTTGAACCGGTTCAGGTCGGCACGCTTCGCCGTTTCGTAATTGATGACCGTCGCCTCCGTGAAAAACGGGCACACCATCGAGCCGACCCGATTGATCGTGGACGGAACGCCGCGCCTCTGCGCATTATCCTCGAAGCCCGCTTGCAGTCGGACGGAAAGCCGCTCGAGCAGCTCGTACGTTTCCGGCTTCAAAAGTTTCAGCGTCGTGTAGCCGGCGGCCATCGCGAGCGGATTGCCGGACAGCGTGCCCGCCTGATAGATCGGGCCGCTTGGCGCCATCATCTCCATAATGTCCCGGCGGCCGCCGTATGCGCCGACAGGCAGCCCTCCGCCGATCACCTTGCCCAGGCAGGTCAGGTCCGGCGTCACGCCGTACAGGCCTTGCGCGCAATGGTAATGCACCCGGAAGCCCGTCATCACCTCGTCGAAAACAAGCAGGCTGCCGTACCGCTCCGTAACGTCCTTCAGGCCCTGCAGAAAACCCGGCAGCGGCGGCACAACGCCCATATTGCCGGCTACCGGCTCGACGATGACGCAGGCGATCTCCTCGCCGAACCGCTCGAACGCCAGCTTGACCGATTCGAGGTCATTGTAAGGCACCGTGATCGTATGGGAGGCGATGCTCTCCGGCACGCCCGGGCTGTCGGGCAGGCCGAGCGTGGCGACGCCGGAGCCGGCCTTGATCAGCAGGCTGTCCGCGTGGCCGTGATAGGAGCCTTCGAACTTGAGGATTTTGCTGCGCTTCGTATAGCCCCGCGCAAGGCGAAGCGCGCTCATCGTCGCCTCCGTGCCGGAGTTGACCATTCGCACGACTTCAACGGACGGCACGCGGCCTGCAACCAGCTCGGCCATCAGCGTCTCCATTTCCGTCGGCGCGCCGAAGCTCGTCCCTTTCTCCGCCGTCTTTTTCAGCGCCTCCACGACCTCCGGATGGGCATGGCCCATAATAAGCGGCCCCCAGGATCCGACATAATCGATATAGGAATTGCCGTCGATATCGTAAATCCGGGCGCCCTCGCCCCGTTCGACATAAACCGGCGTCAGCCCGACCGATTTGAATGCCCGGACAGGACTGTTCACGCCCCCGGGAATGACGCGCTTCGCCCGTTCGAATGATTCCCGGGAACGCGCATCCGAGCGATTCCGACTGTTTTCGACCATTATTTGTCACTCCTATCTTTTTCCTGCCCGCGCGGTGTGTTAAACTGACGGTACCATACTTATACAAAGAGGTAGAACGATGCTCGAGCTGTTAAGAAACGTATCCCTGTTCGAGAGCCTGGACGACGGGCATCTGAACGACATTTTGTCGATTGCCCACAGGCAGACGCTGGCGGCGGGCACCATCCTTTTTCACGAAAAGGATTACGGCGCCGCTTTTTACGTCATTCTGAAAGGCTCCATCAAAATTTTCACACGCGGCGCGAGCGGCGAGGAGAAGGTGCTCTCGCTCATGCAGGGCGGCGACAGCTTCGGAGAGCTGTCTCTGCTCGACGGCCGACCGCGGTCGGCCTCCGCCCGCACGCTGGAGCAGACGACGGTGCTGCTCGTTGCGGAGGAGCCTTTTCACGAGCTGCTGCGCAAGCACTTCGAAATTACCCGCCGGATTATGGCCGAGCTTTGCCAGCGGCTTCGCGATACGAACCAGCACGTGCACGACCTGACCTTCCTCGATTCCCGGACGCGCGTCGTCAAAAACCTGATCCTGCTGGCGAACCGGCACGGCGCGCGAAACGGCCAATATATTACGATCAAAATGCCGCTGAACTTCGATGAGCTGGCCCAGATGGCGGGCGTTCAGAAGTCCGTTCTGGCCGATGTCCTCCGCGACGTCGAGGAGCGCGGCCTGCTGCGGCTCGGCATGAACGAATACACGCTGGACCTGTCCAAGCTTCGCAACTGACGACGCCGCATGCCCGGCCTTCGAGCGCGGCCGCTTCGACCTTAAGGTTCGGAGAGGCCTTTTTATGTTGTTCGGGGGCGGGGGAAACTACTTTCCCGCCAGCCAATTGGCGGCGTCCACCGCGTGATACGTAATGATCAGGTCCGCACCGGCTCGCTTCATCCCGGTAAGCAGCTCGAGCACGATTGCGCGCTCGTCGATCCATCCGTTGGCCGCGGCGGCCTTCACCATCGAGTATTCCGCGCTGACGTTGTAGACGGCTACCGGAAGATCGAAGTTCTCCTTCAGGGCGCGCAGCACGTCCAAATAAGCCAGTCCCGGCTTAACCATCAGCATGTCCGCGCCTTCTGCAACATCGGATTCCGCTTCGCGCATCGCTTCCCGGACGTTCGCCGGATCCATCTGATACGTCTTGCGGTCGCCGAACTGCGGGGCGGAATGGGCCGCATCCCGGAACGGACCGTAGAACGCCGATGCGTATTTGACCGAATACGACAGGATCGGGATATGCTCGAAGCCGGCCTCGTCGAGGCCGGACCGGATCGCGTACACGAAACCGTCCATCATATTGGACGGCGCAATGACGTCGGCGCCGGCCTCCGCCTGCGATACGGCGGTTTTCACCAGCAGCCGGAGCGATGCGTCGTTGTCGACGCTCGCCGCGCCCGATTCGCGAACATGCACGACGCCGCAATGACCGTGATCGGTAAATTGGCACAGGCAGGTATCGGCCACAACGAGCAGCTCGGGCGCCCAGCTTTTGACCGCCCGGGCGGCTTCCTGTACGATGCCGTTCGGATCGTACGCCGAGGTGCCTTCGGCGTCCTTATGCTCCGGCACGCCGAACAGCAGCACGGCCTTCACGCCGGAAGCCGTCACGCGGCGGATCTCCGCCTCCAGCCGGTCGAGCGAGAAATGATACACGCCCGGCATCGACGGGATTTCTTCCTTCACGCCGGTTCCGCAAGTGACGAATACCGGATAGATCAAATCATCAGCCGTCAATACGGTTTCCCGCACGAGGCTGCGCAGCGCGGCGGTATGCCGCAGCCGCCGATTGCGCACGATCGGATAGCTCATGATGCTTCTCTCCCATCTTGGTGAATATCCCGGAGCAAATAACTGGAAACCTGCCGGTAAATTGGCATTGCGATCCCTTTCCCATCCATCCATCCATCCAACAACACCCGGCTTAAACGGGGACACGTTTCATGCTCAGCCTCCGGCCCTTCTGGCCGCGATCGCCGCAATAAGCCCGTCGATGGTCGCATCCGCCGGCATAACCGTCACGTTCAGGCCCGCTTCCCGCGCCGTCTGCGCCGTGACCGGACCGATGCAAGCAATATCCGCGCCTTCAAGCAGCGCAGCCGGTTGTTTCACCCCGAGCTTCCTCAGCCGTTCGAGCAGGTTCACGACGGTCGACGAGCTCGTGAAGGTCACGACGTGCACGGCTCCCTTCTCCAGCAGCTCCAGCACGTCAGAATCGTCCGAATCGGCCATGACCGTTTCGTACACGTCGATCTCGACCGGCTCGACACCGTACCGCCTCAGCTCGGCCGGCAACGTCGCCCGCGCGAGGTCGCCGCGCGGCAGCAGCGCCCGGCTGCCCGGCCGTACCGCATCCTTGACGGCGTCCAGCATGCCTTCCGCCCGATAAGCCGCGGGCAGCACATCGACCCGCAAGCCGCGCGAGGCGAGCGCCTCCGCCGTCGCCGGTCCGACCGCGCAAATGCGCGCCTTGTGGAATCGCCGGATGTCGACGCCCAGCCGTGCCAGCCAACGGAAAAAATAATCGACGCCGTTGATGCTGGTGAACATCAGCCACTCGTAATCCTCGGCCGATTCGAGTGCCAGTCCGATCCTTCTTTGCGCCTCGTCACCCGCCGGCTCGCGCGTTTCGATGACCGGGAATTCGACCGGCTCGCCGCCCAAATCGTCGATCCGGCCGGCAAGCTCGCTGGCCTGGGCGCGCGCCCGGGTAACCAGCACCCGCGTGCCGAACAGCGGTTTTTTCTCGTACCACATCAGCTTCTCCCGCTGGCGGACGACATCGCCGACGACGATGACGGCAGGCGGCTTGAAATCGGCCTCCTTTACCTTCCGTTCGATATCGGCGAGCGTGCCGGTAAGCGTCCGCTGCTCGACGCGGGTGCCCCAGCGCACAAGCGCTACGGGCGTCTCCGGCGGTTTGCCGTGCTTGATCAGCTGCTCGCTGATGTAGCCAATCTTGGCGACACCCATCAGAAAGACGAGCGTGCCGGTCGCATTCGTCACTTTGTCCCAATGGATGGAAAGGTCGAGCTTCTCGGGACTCTCGTGCCCCGTAATGATAGACAGGGATGATGCCAGATCCCGGTGCGTCACGGGGATGCCCGCGTAGGCCGGTACGGCGATCGCGGATGAGATGCCCGGCACGATCTCGAATTCGACGCCATGCTCCTGGAGCAGCTCGGCTTCCTCCCCCACGCGGCCGAATATCGTCGGGTCGCCGCCCTTCAGCCGCGTGACCGTTTTGCCCTGCAAGGCCAAATCGACGAGCAGCCGGTTGATCTCCTCCTGATTCATCGTGTGGCGGTCGGGCAGCTTCCCGACGTAGATCCGTTCCGCTCCCGGCTTCGCATGCTTCAACAGCCGCGGACTGGCAAGCCTGTCATAAACGATGGCATCGCTCCTGCCGATGCATTCCAGTCCGCGGACCGTAATCAGCTTCGGATCGCCCGGACCGGCTCCGACCAAATACACTTTCCCTTTATCCATTCACCTATCCCCTTGCCTCTGCCAGAATGCGGTCCGCTCCGCGGGCGCTCAACGCCTCGGCCAGACGCCGGCCAAGCGCGGCGGCGTCCGTGCCGGCCATCGTCTCCTTGAGCAGCGTCTCCCCATCGGGGGAACCCACCATCCCGGTCAGCGTCACTTCGCCGCCCCGGACGGTGCCGTAAGCGCCGATCGGCACCTGGCAGCCGCCGTCAAGCGCGCCGAGGAAGCTTCTCTCCGCTTCGACGGCGAGCGCCGTATCCCCGTCGTTATAAAGGTCAAGCAAACGGCGGACCTCAACGTCCGACTCCCGGCATTCGATGCCGAGCGCGCCTTGGCCGACCGCGGGCACGCAGTCCTCCGCCGGAATCGGCGCAGACGCACGGTCTTCCCAGCCCATGCGCGTTAAACCGGCCATCGCCAGAATGATCGCATCGAACCCTTCCGTTTCCAGCTTTCGGATACGCGAATCGATGTTGCCCCGGATCGATTCCAGCCGCAAATCCGGCCGAAGCCGCTTCAGCTGGCAGGCCCGGCGCAAGCTGCTCGTCCCGACCTTGGCTCCCTGCGGCAGCTCGGCGATCGAGCGGGCACGCGAGGCGATCAGGGCGTCGCGCGGATCCACCCGCTTCGGCACCGCGCCGATCATGAGTCCCTCCTGCAGCGCATGCGGCACGTCCTTCATGCTGTGGACGGCCAGATCGATGTCGCCGCCCTTCAGCGCCTGCTCGATCTCCTTGACGAACAGCCCTTTGCCGCCCACCTTGGACAGCGTCACGTCGAGAATGCGGTCGCCCTTCGTCACGATTTTGCGAATCTCGAACCGGTACGGCAGGTTCTGCTCCGCCGCGATTCGTTCCAGCGCTTCGATCACTTGTCCTGTTTGCGTCAACGCGAGCGCGCTTTGCCTCGTGCCGACGACGATCGTTCGCTCCGGCCTTCTGTCGTTCATCCCTCTTATCCTCCATCCAGCTTTCCCAACAGATTATCGGCACGGGCCGCAAGCCGCCCCGCATCCGTATCGTTCCTCCACTCTTCCTCCGGCACATCGAGCGCCGCGCGCAGCAGCCGGCGGCGCACGGCGGCATCCGCCACCGTGGTCTTCGCCAGCTCCCGCAGCCGTCCGAGCCATTCCGTGTAGGCCGTATAGGTTTCATCATACCGCTCCTCGAGCTCCGCCGCCACCCGCGCAGCCAGCGCAGGGCTGGAGCCGGATGCCGTCACAGCCAGAACAAGACGCCCGCGGCGAACGACCGAAGGCGTCACGAACGATCCGCCTGCCGCGTCATCGGCCGCGTTGACGGGAACGCCGAGCCGGCCGGCATCCTTCACAACCCGCGCATTGACATGGCTGTCCGAAGTGGCCGCGAACGCCAGCAGCGCGCCTGCCAGGTCTCCTTCCCGGTATTCCCGCTCGAGGGTGCCGATAAACCCTTGCTTCGCCAGCTCCCTCAGGCCGTCCGTCAGCACGGGAGCGACAACCAGCACGTCCGCGCCGGCATCGAGCAAGCCCCGGACTTTCCGCTCTGCAACCGTTCCGCCTCCCGCGACCGTGCAGCGCATGCCCTCGATGTCCAGCATGACCGGATACAACCGCTTCATCCCACACCCCCGCCATACGATGTTTACCGTATTGCTACGTCCAATAATGAAACCGCGAAACCGAATTCAAAAACAGATTCAACACCAGTACGGCGTACGCCAAAAGATTCCACCTGGCCGTCCGCCAGCCCGGCTGGGCGAACAAAGTGCGTTTTATCACATAGCTGACATAAAAGACGACGGCCGCAAACGAGGAAAAAACTTTCCAGTCGAGCAACAGCCCCGTCTTCCCTTCGACAAGCAGCGACGTGACCGCTACGGCCAAGGAAAGAATGAGCAGCGGCGTACCGATCAGCACCGTCCGGAACGTGTACCGGTCGATGCTCTCCAGGCTCGGCAAACGGCGCATCGTTTGGGACCATTGCTTATCCTTGAGCTGGCCATGCAGAAATAAATACATCCCCGAGAAAATGGCGCTGAACGTAAAAGCCGCATACGCGCACAATACAAGACTGATATGTACGATCAGCAATTCCTTGACAAGCTGCCATGGCTCGAGCGGAATGTCCGCTTTCGTGCTCCCGAACAAGTTAAGCGTCAGGACGGCGAAGCCGACCACATTGACGAAAAACACAAGCAGCTCAATCCGGAAAAACCGGCTTGCCGCCAGCGAGACCGTAACGAGCAGCCATGAGTAGAAAAACAAATATTCAAACCGTGATATCAGCGACCAATCGCTGCGATTCAGCACGCGGACGACAAGATAGGCTGTCTGCAAAGCCCATACGAAAACAAGGAGCCCTGTACCCACCCGTTTCGCTCTCCGGCTTGCGTCCACGAAGTCGGAGAAATAAAACAGAAGGCTCAGGGCATAAATGGCAATCATCGTGTCGAATAAAAGGTTGGGGATTAACATGGCGCCTCCATTGGAACCGGCTTACGGCTTCACGAGGGCAAGCCCTGCGCCTGTCCGGCCCGGAAGGGCAAACGGCTCGGCGGCTTTCGCCTCGGCCTGCGCGGCTTCCGCGGCGCGCTTCTCACTCCGCTGCAGATCCTTAAGAGGCTCCTCCAACGCGAACAGCTTAACGAACATGTCCATCGCCTCGTCCGCGCGTTTCTCGCCGGCCATCTCTTTGATGCGCAGAATCGGATCGTGCATCATCTGGTTGACGATGCTTTTGGTCAGCTTGCGGATCACCTTCAACTCATGCTCGTCAAGGTTCGGAAGCTTGTTCATCAGGCTGTCCATCGTTTCCTCATGGATCGCCTCCGCTTTCGTCTGGAGCGACCGTATGAGCGGAACGACGCCCAGGGTCCGGTACCAACTATGGAACTGTTCGATTTCCGCCGCGATCATCGCCTCGATCTTGGCCGCTTCCTTCCGGCGCTGCTCGAGGTTGCTCTCGACGATCCCTTCCAGGTCGTCGATATCGTACAAAAACACGTTCGGTATCGAAGCGATGTCAGGGTCCAAATCACGCGGCACCGCGATATCGATCATGAACAACGGACGGGATTTGCGCCGCGTCATCTCCCGCTCCACCACGTCTCTGTTCAAAACGTATTCCGGGGATCCGGTCGAGCTGATCACGACGTCGGCTTCATGCAGCCGTTCGCGCGCCTCATCCAGACTCATGGCCACGCCGTTGAACTTGTCCGCCAGCTCAAGCGCCCGGTCGTATGTACGGTTGACGACGAGCACGCGCTCCGCCCCGTTCGCATACAGGTGCTTGGCCGTCAGCTCGCTCATCTTGCCCGCCCCGACGATCATGACCGTTTTGCCGTTGAACTGGCCGAAAATCCGCTTGCCGAGCTCGACGGCCGCATAGCTGACCGATACGGCGGCTTCGCCAATCGACGTTTCCGCATGCGCCCGCTTGGCGGTGGTGACCGCTTGCTTGAACAACATATTGAATAACGTCCCCGTCGCTTTCTGTGCCTGCGCGAGCAGGAACGCGTCCCTCACCTGACCCAAAATCTGCGTCTCGCCGATCACCATGGAGTCAAGGCCGCTCGTCACGCGGAACAGATGCTCGATCGCCCGGTCGTCCTCATACATATATAAATGGTTTGTGAACGAATTGCGGGGAAGCCCGAACCATTGCTCCATAAAGCTTCTTAAATGGTGCCCGCACAAATGATGACGGTCGGTGACCGCATACAACTCCGTCCGGTTACAGGTGGCGACGATGACGCCTTCGAGAATGCTCTTGGTTTGTTTGAACTGTCTGACGGCTTCCGGCAAATCCCGCTCCGTGAACGTAAACCTTTCCCGGACTTCCACGGGAGCCGTCCGGTAGTTGAGCCCGACCGCTATAATATGCATACGCGTCACCGCCTTTCCGCGCTGATTATAATCACTATAAAGTATTGTACCACAGATCGAATGCCGGTTTGGATACATTTTTGAAAATTATATGAAAACGGATTTCCTTTTTATTCTGAACACCTGGGCCGTCGTTTATACCGGTGACCGCCTGTCGGCGAAGCCGCATAAACGGCCAAGCCACCCAGGCGAAAAAAAAGTAGCCATGGCAATCCGCCATGGCTACGGGTTATGCCGGCACCGTTACACCAGCTGTTCTTGTTTTAATTGAGGTTCGACGACTTTCAATTCTCCCATACCGCGTACAAGCTTCTTTGCGTGCGTCGCCTTCGGCTTCAGTACGGAAAGCATATGCTCGATCGCGACTTGCGGATCGACCGTCTCGCCGCAGGTATAGCAATCCAGGGCGGCAAAACCTTTCTCAGGATACGTGTGAATGGAGAGATGACTTTCCGACAGCAATACGAGAACCGTCGCTCCTTGAGGCTCAAACTGCTTGGATTGCACCGAAAGAACCGTGGCGCCGCACGCTTCCGCAGCTTCCACCATCTGAGCTTGCAGAAACTCGGCGTTGTTCAGCAAATCAAAATCTACACCCCAAGTGTCGACAGCTACATGTCTTCCGAAAGTTGAATATTCCATCTTTCGGTTCCCCCTTCCTAGGAATAAAATGTGTAAAAATTTCATCCGCTAGGACCTACGTCATTCACTACCCGAGGGAATAATCTCTCGCAACATTACATGTCCTGAGTGAATCCTGGTTCCTATATTGTTTTCAACGAAAATAAAAATAACATCTATCGACGAGAAATGCAATACTTTTTTTCGGATTCTTCCCGACATTGGAGAATCTTCATCCTATAAGCTGCGGCGGCCGGAAGGTGCCATGCATCAGCTCAAAATAACCAATAAAAAAAAATCCGCCGGGCGAGTTCCCGGCGGATTCCATGCGGCTTAGGATTGCGTCATTGCGCCTCGAAAACAAATAACTGACGGGTGTGCTGCTTCAGCCTCTCATCGATGTTCCGGATCTCTTCCGCATCCTTCGATTGGTTCCGGAGGTCGAGCAGTTCATTGACCGCGCATTGAATCCGTTCGATCTCGAATTCGATCTGCCGGTTGTTGAACGTCTGCTCAAGCAGCCCGAGCGTATCCTTCAGCTCAAAGACCGTGCGCGATTCGCCGCCGGAAAGCTCGACGATTTTGTGGACTGCACCCTTCTTATAATGATAGACCATTGTGTAGTTGGGATAGATGCGGTTGACGACCGCGTCGCCGCGGAATTGGGATACCGCCTTGCGCATCGCGTTCGTTAGCTTAGGGTGTACCAGGCGGCAAGAAAGTACGCATACGAACAAATCGTCATGCCGTTCAAAGATCAGCCGGATTTCTTCCTTACCTGCTTCGTCGACGAGAGCCAACTCATGATTGCCGTTCTCGAGCACCCGCACTTGCATGCGGACATTCTGGTCTCCCATGAAACGGACAAACCTTGCCATCTCTTGAGCCGTGAGCTGCAGACAGGCCTTCACATACTCTGTGGCTAACCGTTGAGCCATAGAAATCTCCTCAATTCTTATATCTTAAACCTTGATGACTTTCTGCCTGATACCATTATACGCGATTTGCGCGACAACTTCCTGCCCGCCAGCCTTTATATTTCCGCATATTCCAGAGAAATCGCGGGGATTTCAAGGAGGAACGCATGCTTTTTCCATGTATCCTCCGTTTTGTAACGCAAGTCAAGCGGGTTTCTGCCTTATTCGGCGATTACCCGCAGGATGAGATCCCACAAATCCTCTCTTCCGTTACCCGTTTCCGAAGAAAACAAAACAACCGGATCGGACGATTCGGCTCGCAGCGTATCCCTGACCATTCTTACGTGCTTGTCCCACTTGCCCCTTGGTATTTTGTCCGACTTCGTGGCCACGATGCACACCGGTATTCCGTGATGCTTCAGCCAATCGTACATCAGCCGGTCGTCCTGAGTGGGCGGATGCCTGATGTCGATGATGAGCAGCAGCAGCTTCAGCCGCTCCCTCTCCCGAATGTAAGCTTCAATGATCTGGCCCCACTTCTCGCGCTGCACCTTGGATACCTTGGCATAACCGTACCCGGGAAAATCGACGAAATATAATTGCCCGTTAATGCGGTAGTAATTTAATTGCTGCGTCTTGCCGGGCTGCGAGCTCGTTCTCGCCAGCGACTTGCGCTGGATCATCCTGTTGATCAGCGACGACTTCCCCACATTGGAACGCCCTGCCAGAGCAATCTCCGGCAAGGCGTCCTCTGGAAGTTGATCCGGTCGCACGGCGCTGATCACGAATTCGGCAGAAGTAATTTTGTATTCCTGCCAGCCATTGGATTGACTATGATTCATCATGACGTTCCTGCTTTCTGAACTAATGGAAATCGGCGTGCAAATCGCCGTGCGCTTGCGCGGCCGTCTGATCGCCCGCGGCAAGCGCATATTTCAGCACTTCATCCATATGGGAAACGGGAATGAAGTCAAGATCGTTCCGCACGCTCTCCGGAATATCGCGCAGGTCGCGCTCGTTATCCTTCGGCAGCAGCACCTTCTTGATGCCCGCGCGGTGGGCGGCAAGCGACTTCTCCTTCAAGCCCCCGATCGGCAGCACCCGGCCGCGCAGCGTGATCTCTCCCGTCATCGCCACTTCCCTGGAAACGAGACGTCCGGTCAGGGCCGAGATGAGCGCGGTGGCCATCGTGATGCCCGCCGACGGGCCGTCCTTCGGAATCGCGCCCTCCGGAATGTGGATATGAATGTCGTTCTTCTCGTGAAAATCGGACGCTATGCCCAACTCATGCGCTTTGGCGCGCGTGTAGCTGAAGGCCGCCTGGGCGGATTCCTTCATCACGTCGCCCAGCTTGCCGGTGAGCGTCAGCTTCCCGCTGCCGGGCATCACGGTGACCTCGATGACGAGCGTATCGCCTCCCACCTCGGTCCACGCCAGGCCGGTAACGGCCCCGACCTGATCCTCCTGCTCGGCCAGCCCGTAACGGAATTTGCCCGGCCCGAGCCATTCCTTCACCTTGCCGGTATCGATCGTGATCGTTTGCCGCTCCGGATCGGCCACGATCTCCTTCGCCGCCTTGCGGCACAGCGCCGCCATCTGCTGCTCGAGATTGCGGACGCCCGATTCGCGCGTATACTCGCGGATGACCTGAAGGATCGCGGCCTGCTCCACAATGAGCTGCTCTTCCTTAAGGCCGTGGTCGCGCTTTTGCTTCGGCAGCAAATATTTCTCGGCGATCTGCAGCTTCTCGAGCTCCGTATAACCGGGAATATAAAGCACTTCCATCCGGTCGAGCAGCGGCCGCGGAATATTGTGGACGGCGTTTGCCGTCGTAATGAACATCACGTTCGAAAGGTCGAAGGGCACCTCGACGAAATGGTCGCTGAACGTGTTGTTTTGCTCCGGATCCAATACCTCGAGCAGCGCGGATGCCGGATCCCCCCGAAAATCCATCGCCATCTTGTCGATTTCATCGAGCAGGAACACCGGATTGGCGGTTCCCGCCGTCTTCATTCCCTGAATGATTCTTCCCGGCATCGCGCCGACATAAGTCCGTCTGTGACCGCGGATTTCCGCCTCGTCGCGCACGCCGCCCAGCGAGATGCGGACGAATTCGCGCCCCAGCGATTTGGAGATCGACCTCGCCATCGAGGTTTTGCCGACCCCGGGCGGCCCGACCAAACAAAGAATCGGCCCTTTCAGCTTCTTGACGAGCTTCTGTACCGCAAGGTACTCGAGCACGCGTTCCTTCGGCTTCTCGAGCCCGTAATGATCCTCATCCAGAATCGCCTCGGCGCCCGCGATATCCAGCACATCCTCCGTCCGCTTGGTCCAAGGCAGGGCCAGCAGCCAATCGATGTAGTTGCGGATGACGCCCGCTTCGGCCGAGGACGTCGGCATTTTCTCGAGCCGGTCGATTTCCTTCTCGACTTTCTCCTTGACGCTGTCCGGCACACCGGCTGCGGCGAGCTGATTACGCAGCTCCTCCACCTCGCCGGCGCGTCCTTCCTTGTCGCCCAGCTCCTTCTGGATCGCCTTCATCTGCTCGCGCAAATAATATTCCTTCTGCGTCTTCTCCATTTGCTTTTTGACGCGCTGGCTGATTTTGCGTTCGAGCTCGAGCACTTCCCTCTCATTGTTCAGAATGTCCAGCAGCTTTTCCAGCCTCTGCCGGACGTCGACCGTCTCGAGAATATCCTGCTTGTCTTTAATCTTCAACGACAGGTGGCTCGTTATGACATCGGCGAGCCGACCGGGCTCGTCGATATCCGAAACCGCGGCGAGCGTTTCGGGCGTCACCTTTTTCGACAGATTGATGTAATGCTCGAATTGGCTGAGCACGGTCCGCATGAGCGCGTCAAGCTCCGGATCGGTCGTCTCCTGCTCGGGCAGCTCCTTGACGGTTACTTCGTAGAAATCGTCATTCGGTATATAATCCGTAATTTCGGCGCGTACGACCCCTTCGACGAGAACGCGGATCGTGCCGTTCGGAAGCTTCAGCATCTGCCTGACGCGCGCGATCGTACCGACCCGGTAAATATCTTCCTCCGTCGGCTCTTCAATGTTGACTTCCGACTGCGAACACAGCAAGATCATATGATCTTCGATCATTGACCGCTCCAACGCCCGGACCGATTTTTCCCTGCCGACGTCTAGATGGAGCACCATGCTGGGATACACGAGAAGGCCCCTCAGCGGCAGCAGCGGCAGCCGACGCCCTTTCCATTTGCCAGGTCCCATGCAAGCACCTCCGTTATGTGTGTTACTCCCTATTTTATCATTCCGCCGAATCCGCCTGCAAATACGACACGCTGGGCGTGGGGAAAAGCTCCGACGGAGCGGCGGATTCCCGCTCGGCGGCACGAAGATCGAGCGCCGGAAAGACCATCCGGAATACGTCCTCGACCCGTTCGGCCGCTATCACCTTCAACCCTTCGAGCCCATGGAAAATGTCCTGCCAGTTATCTTTCGGCACGATAACCGTCTCCGCCCCTGCCTGGAATGCCGCCTCCACCTTCGCCAGCACGCCGCCGACCGGCTTGACGTTGCCGTGGATGCCGACCTCCCCGGTCATTGCGAGCTTGTTGTCGACAGGCTCGCCGAGAATGGCCGAAGCGATCGCGGTCAGCATTGCGACCCCAGCTGACGGACCGTCAATCGGCGTCCCTCCGGGGAAATTGATATGCAGATCGAAGTTTTGCGGCTGAAAGCCGTAACGTCTCAGCACGGTAAGCACGTTCTCCACCGAGCCCTTGGCCATGCTTTTGCGGCGGAGCGTGCGCGAGCCCCCTCCGAGCTCCTCTTCATCCACGACACCTGTAATGGTGAAGCTGCCTTTGCCGCCGCGCGCCGGAATGGCGCTGACTTCAATCTCAAGCAGCGTCCCCATATTCGGACCGTAAACGGCGAGGCCGTTCACGAAACCGACCTGCGGCGCCCCCGGCACCTTGCGATCGGGCCTTGGCGGGATTTGGCTGCTGTTCACCACCCATTCGATATCGGCGGCGCTGATCGTCTCCCGCTTGTCGGACATGGCCAGCCCGGCTGCGAGCTGTACGACGTTGACCGCCTCCCGGCCGTTGGTGGCGTACTTCATTATCACATTAACCGCTTCCCGGGTGACGGGAAACCCGATCTTCGTCATCGCATTGGAAGCGATCGTGCCGATTTCCTCCGGAAGCAGCGGACGGAAATAGATCTCCATGCAGCGTGAACGCAGCGCCGGCGGCAGGTCCTGAGGCGAACGCGTCGTCGCGCCGACCAGCCGGAAATCGGCGGGCAGGCCGTTCTGGAAAATATCGTGGATATACATAGGTATGTTATGGTCTTCGCTGCTGTAATAGGCGCTCTCCAAAAACACTTTCCGGTCTTCCAGCACCTTCAGCAGCTTGTTCATCTGGATCGGATGCAATTCGCCGATTTCGTCGATAAACAGCACGCCCCCGTGCGCCTTCGTCACCGCGCCCGGCTTCGGCTGGGGAATGCCGGCCACGCCCATGGCGCCGGCCCCTTGATAAATCGGATCGTGCACGGAGCCGATCAGCGGGTCGGCAATGCCGCGCTCGTCGAACCGGGCGGTCGTCGCGTCGATCTCGGTAAACTTCGCATCCGGCAGGAAAGGCGAAGCCGGATTTTTTTTCGCCTCCTCCAGCACGACGCGCGCCGCCGCCGTTTTGCCTACGCCCGGCGGGCCGTAAATGATGACGTGCTGCGGATTGGCACTGCAGAGCGAGGCTTTGAGCGCGCGAAGCCCGTCGCGCTGTCCGATGATATCCTGCATCGTTTGCGGCCTGGTCTTCTCGGAGAGCGGCTTGGTAAGCGACACCGAGCGCAGCTTGCGAAGCTTATCCATCTCCTTGCGCGACTCCTTGTCGACCGCCGAGCGGTTCGTTTTCTGGTTGCGCAGCAAATTCCAGAAGTACAGCCCGATCACGACCGCGAAAAACACTTGAATCAACATCAAAACGATACTCAGATTCATCAGGTTCCCCTCCAATACAAAAGTCCGGCCAAAACGGCTAATACTTGGTAGTATTGCCGTTCTGCCGGACCTCATACAGCTATAGAGGGATATTTAATATTGGCTTAACCGTTGTAAAGCTCTAATACATCTGTCCAAACTTTCAGAATAGTTTCTAGCCTCTTCAATATCCCAATGCGATGTTGCATATTTGTAGATACTTCGCTAAGCTGCTCCTGGATGCAATTAACCAAGATTCCAACTGTGGCACAGCAATCCGAAAACACATTCCAGGTTCGGGATTAGGAAGCCATTCTCGCGCATATTCGACCGGACAGCGCTCTGGTGAGTCTAAGTCAGTTAAAATAAACCATGGATTAAGTTTTGAAGCATAATTATATTGTACAACTTTCCTTTTCAACTCAGTCTTTCCGCCTCTAGAATTGATGAGCGCAGATGTACCGCAGCCAATGTATTCCATAACTCTGCGGGCAACAGCCTCGTCCGTTATCCCCTCTACAGCGACACAAAACGGTTTCATTCTCATAATTTCAAGTCCCTAAAGTAATTCAAATAAATCAAGCTGCGTATTTTTTATTGGACTTGTTTTTGAAAGGACGATATCGGCTACCGATCCTCCAGCTTCTACGATAGCAACCAAAGTTGGATCCTGTACTCCGGTTTTAATCTGTGTTCCCTCAGCCGTAGGCATTAACATCAATATCTCTTCAGGTGCTATACCTTCATCTGATAACATTTCGTGGCTATGTGTACTGATAAAAAGCTGACGATTTGTCTTTTTCATAACTTTGACCATGGCTTGCGGCAAATGTCTTACTACCTCATTATGCAGCGAAAGCTCTGGTTCTTCCATCAGCAACGGCCCCGCTCCATCTTGTAGGGACCATAATAAACCTATTAAACGAAGTGTTCCGTCTGAGAACTGATCCTCTGATTGCCAGCCGGCATTTTTTCTCCAATGTTCGTATAGGCCTTTCAAATGCGGCAAACCATTCTTCGGATCTTGTTCAAATTTCAGCTCAGTTAATTGCGGAACTATGATTTTTAAAGCATCTTGAATTTTACGCAATCTACTTTCTCTGGTTCGTTTTGGTGCTTTAGCCAACTGATCGAGGAAGTCGCCACCGTAAGGATCAAAAGAGCGTCCGACTGATCTGTCAGGCTCCCTAACCAGTTGCGGCACCAAATGAAGATACCTTACACTCGCAAAAAAGTCTGAAATATCCCTAAATTCTTTATTTGCGTTAATTTGCTCAAGAACCGTTTGCGTCATTCTAAGTTCATCAGCATTATCCTCAGTTGTCGGTCGATCAACAATAATCACATTGTTTTTCCAAACCTTTTCTTCTTTCAACACTGGCATATTGGGTTGAGATGTATTTCCCGCTGAATGGCCTCCGATTATTCGTTGAGTAAAAACAATGCGATAACGCCATTCGCTATCAGACAGTTTTAAACTGACCTCAACTACAATATCTGAGTGTTGCCGTGCTGCTAAACATCTAAGTTTAGAAACGCCACCGCGATCGTTTACAGCTTTTTAAATCCACCGCCAACTTTTGCAATATCATTCAAAAAGCGAAAAACATCTAGCCAGTTAGATTTCCCTGATGCATTAGGTCCAACCAAAAACACTCGTTGGTCTATAGGGGAATCTATTTTCCTGAAGTTTTTCCAATTTTCGAGTGATAATGAAGTGAACATTCTGTTCCTCCCGCTCCTCCAAGCAACACTAAACTAAGCGTGCTGATGCTTGCGGCCCGGAATTTCGCCGGTCGCTTCGTACACGCGGACAATTTCATCGATTTCCTTCTTCAATTCGCTCAGCAGCTCGGCTTCAGGCACCTTGCGGATCATCTCGCCGTAGCGGAATAGCATGCCCTCGCCGCGCGCTCCCGCGATGCCGATATCGGCTTCGCGCGCTTCGCCCGGACCGTTGACCGCGCAGCCGAGCACCGAGACCTTGATCGGGACTTTGATCTTTGCAATGTAATCCTCCACCTCATTGGCGATCGAGAACAGGTCGATGTCGAGACGCCCGCAGGTCGGGCAGGAGATGAGCGTCGCCGCGTTCGTAATAAGGCCGAACGTCTTGAGCAGCTCGCGCGCGACCTTCACTTCCTCGACCGGATCGGCGCTGAGGCTGATCCGCACCGTATTGCCGATGCCCATGGAGAGAAGCGCGCCGATGCCGGCCGAGCTTTTGATCGTGCCGGTTACGAGCGTGCCGGCCTCCGTGATCCCCAAATGCAGCGGGTAGCGGATTTTCTGCGCGGCCATCGAATAGGCGGCGATCGCCATCGGCACATCGGAAGCCTTCAAGGACACGATAATATCGTGAAAGTCGAGCTCCTCAAGAATGCCGATATGGAACAGCGCGCTTTCAACCATCGCTTCCGGCGTAGGATAACCGTATTTCTCCAGCAGGTGGTTCTCCAGCGAGCCGGCATTCACGCCGATGCGAATCGGAATGCCGCGCGCCTTGCACGCCTGGACGACCGCTTCGACTTTCTCGCGGCGCCCGATATTGCCCGGATTGATCCTGACCTTGTCGACCCCGTTCTCGATCGCGGCGAGCGCGAGCCGGTAATCGAAATGAATGTCCGCGACGAGCGGAATATGAATCCGTTTCTTGATTTCCTTGATGGCATCGGCCGCCTCTTTGTTGTTGACCGTTACCCGCACGATTTGGCAGCCCGCTTCCTCCAGCCGGAGAATCTCGTTCACGGTCGCTTCGACATCCGCCGTCTTCGTCGTGCACATGCTCTGGATAATGACCTCGTCGCTGCCGCCGATCGTCAGGCCCCCGACTTTGACCGGTACCGTATCCTTCCGATGAAACATGATACCCCTCTCTCCTATGAACGTCAAAACCCACCCCGCCGCAAAGCCGGCATCGGCTTCTCCGGGCAAGGTGGAGTTGACTGTAATCGAAATATGGAATTAGGCGCTTTCCTCTTTTTTCTTCCCTTTCTTAGAGGACAGCTCCGGCATGATTTTGTCCTTGACCACTTTCTCCGTGATCATGCAGTTGTGAACGTCGTCGCGGGACGGCACCTCGTACATCACCTCGAGCATGATGCCCTCGATGATGGCGCGCAGGCCGCGTGCGCCGGTGTTGCGCTTGATCGCTTCCTTCGCGATCGCATCAAGCGCGGCCGGCTCGAAGTCCAGCTTCACGTTGTCCATTTCCAGAAGCTTCTGGTACTGCTTGACCAACGCGTTCTTCGGCTCGGATAAAATCCGGACAAGCGCCTCCTCGTCGAGCGGCTCCAGGGCAGAAATGACCGGCAAGCGTCCGACGAACTCCGGAATCAGACCGAACTTCAGCAGGTCCTCCGGAAGCACCAGGGACAGGTATTCCCCCGCCTTCAAATCCTTCTGTCCTTCGCCGTTCGTATTAAAGCCGATGACCTTTTTGCCGATCCGGCGCTTAATGATCTGCTCCAGGCCGTCAAATGCGCCGCCGCAAATAAACAGAATGTTCGTCGTGTCGATCTGGATGAACTCTTGGTGGGGGTGCTTGCGTCCGCCCTGCGGCGGAACGGAAGCGACCGTACCTTCCAAAATTTTGAGCAGCGCCTGCTGCACGCCTTCCCCAGAAACGTCGCGGGTGATGGACGGGTTTTCGGATTTGCGGGCCACTTTATCGATTTCGTCGATATAAATAATGCCCCGCTCGGCCTTCTCCACGTCGTAATCCGCCGCTTGAATCAGCTTGAGCAGAATGTTCTCCACGTCTTCGCCGACATACCCGGCTTCCGTCAGCGAGGTCGCGTCCGCGATCGCGAACGGAACGTTGAGAATTTTCGCCATCGTCTGCGCGAGCAGCGTCTTGCCGGAACCGGTCGGACCGACGAGCAATATGTTGCTCTTCTGCAGCTCGACATCCTCCAGCTTGCTCTGCGAGTTGATCCGCTTATAATGGTTGTAAACCGCGACCGCAAGCGATTTCTTCGCCTGGTCCTGGCCGATGACGTATTGATCCAGGATGACCCGAATGTCCTTCGGCTTCGGCACGTCCTTCAGATCAAGCTCTTCTTCGGTTCCCAGTTCTTCCTCTACAATCTCGGTGCAAAGCTCAATGCATTCGTCGCATATATAGACGCCGGGACCGGCGACCAACTTACGGACCTGGTCCTGCGATTTGCCGCAGAAGGAACACTTCAGCTGCCCTTTTTCATCATTGAATTTAAACATCGGATCACCCCTTCTTTCAAAATAAACTATACCACGGACGTCGGTGTGGTGACCACCTTGTCGATCAGGCCGTACGCCAGCGCTTCCTCGGCGCTCATGAAAAAGTCGCGGTCGGTATCGCGGTCGATCTTCTCGTACGATTGTCCCGTCCGCTCCACGTAAATTTCATTCAGCTTCCGCTTCGTTCTCAAAATCCAATCCGCGTGGATTTTAATATCCGTCGCTTGTCCCCGCACGCCGCCGAGCGGCTGGTGAATCATCACTTCGCTGTTGGGCAGCGCGAGCCGTTTGCCTTTCGCGCCGGCCGTCAGCAGCAGCGAGCCCATGCTCGCGGCCATGCCGACGCAAATCGTCGACACATCCGGCTTGATGTACTGCATTGTATCAAATATACCCATTCCCGCCGTAACCGAACCGCCGGGCGAGTTGATGTAAAGGTGAATGTCTTTCTCCGGATCGTCGGCCGCCAGGAAAAGCAGCTGAGCGATAATGAGATTGGCTACGTCGTCGTCGATGGCGCTCCCCAGAAATATGATCCGGTCTCTTAGGAGCCGGGAGTAAATATCATAGGAACGTTCTCCCCGATTGCTTTGTTCAACTACGATAGGTACCAGATTCATGCGACCAACCTCTTTTCTTTTTCGGCTTGGATTACCTTTATATTTTACCATGTTCAAAGAGCCCTGTCATTTTTAACGGTTCTGTACAGTATACGGAAGGGAACACGCAATATGTATGGGAGATAACCCCGTTTGAGACCGGCAAACGTATGTAAGGGTGAAATAAGGCACGTGCCTTGGGGGACGTGCCTTATTTCCTATGTTGGCGTTTCGCGGCTGTCGTCCGTTCTTTAGGCGACTGTGGAAACCGATTTGCTGTTGTCGACGAGGAATTTGATCGTCTTGCGGAGCGTCAAATCTTCGTTCAGGTTGTCCAGGTTGCCGTTGCGGGTGAAAATGTCGCGCAGCTCTTCGGCCGGACGGTTGTACATTTTCGCGAGCTTCTCCAGCTCTTCGGAAAGCTCGTCTTCGGAGACGGCGATCCCTTCCTGCTTGGCGACCGCTTCGAGCACCAGGTTGTTCCGGACGCGCTTCTCCGCATCGGATTTCATCTGCCCGCGAAGAGCGGACTCGTCCTGCCCGGAGAACTGGTAGTACAGCTCCAGGTTCATCCCTTGCTGCTTGAGACGGTTCTCGAAATCGCGGACCATGTAATCCGTTTCCGTCTCGATCATGACCGCCGGAATATCTACTTCCGCCCCTGCTGCGACCTTCTCGATCACGGCGGTTTCGCGGGCTTGCTCCGCTTCCTTCAATTTGCGTTCCTTCAGGCGGGAAGCGAGATCCTGCTTGTACTCCTCGAGCGTGTCGAACTCGCTGACGTCTTTGGCGAATTCGTCGTCGAGCGCCGGCAGGCTTTTGCGCTTGATTTCGTGCAGCTTCACCTTGAACACGGCGGCTTTGCCCTTGAGGTTCTCGGCGTGGTAGTTTTCCGGGAAGGTCACTTCCACGTCCTTGAAGTCGCCGATTTGCATGCCGATGAGCTGTTCCTCGAAGCCCGGAATGAACGAGCCCGAGCCGATTTCGAGCGAGTAACGCTCGCTGGAGCCGCCTTCAAACGGCTCGCCGTCGACGAAGCCCTCGAAATCGATGACCGTCATATCGCCTTTCTCCACCGCGCCCTCGTCGATCACGACAAGCTCGGCATGGCGCTGCCGGAGACGCTCCAGCTCCGCGCCCAGCTCTTCGTCCGTCACTTCGGCTTCGGCGGCCGGCACTTCCAGCCCTTTGTACTCGCCCAGCTTCACTTCCGGCTTAACAAGCACCTTCGCCTTGAACACGAACGGTTGTCCTTTGCCGAACTGCTCGACATCGATTTCGGGCCGGTCGACCGGCTCGATGCCGGCTTCCTTGACGGCGCCCGCGTAGGCGTCCGGAAGAAGAATGTCGATCGCATCCTGATAGAGGCTCTCGATGCCGAAACGCGCTTCAAAAATGCCGCGGGGCACTTTGCCCTTGCGGAAGCCCGGCACGTTCACTTTCTGCGATACTTTCTTAAAGGCCTTGTCCAGCGCTTCGGTTACTCGCTCGGCATCGACCTCGACGTTCAGAACGCCCAAATTCTTTTCTATTGTTTCCCAACTTGCTTTCATTTTATGCCTTCCCCTCCAAAATGACACGTCCGTCACTATTGCGCGATTTTTAACCATTCTATTATAAACAACATTCAAACGCAATTCAAGGTCGGTCGGGCGGTTCCGGATGGGCCGCGCCGATCCGCCTGATCGCTTTGCTCGCTTGCTCGTACCGGAACCGCAGCGATTCCGGAATGCCGTATGTATCGCGAATCCGTTCGTCGTCCGCCGTCCCGTATGCGGCGAGCAGCAGATTGACGTGAAGCGCGGCGGCCCAACAATCCACCGTGTCGTCCCCGCCCTCCGCCATTCGCTCATAATCCGATGTGCCGTACAGAAATTGCAGGCATTCCTTCCATAGCTCCCGGGCAAAATGGGGCAGCGTGGAATCGTTCGTTTCCGTCATGCTCTCCACGCGCGCCAAAATGTCGGCGACCGGTCCGGGAAACTCGTCCATCGCCAGCGGCGTGCGCTCCACGTCCAGTTCCACCGTCTCGCCCAGGCGCTCCAGCGCGACTTTGCCGGTAACGCCCCGACGGCGCAGAACTTGCAGCGTGCGGAATTGAACGGCCGGATGCAGCCCGGGGGAAACCAGCCAGTCCAGAATCGTCCGATCGACCTCCGGACCTTCCAGATACACGGCCCGCTCCAGCGCCAGAAGCTGCTGCTCGATCAGCGGGTGATGCCGCATGATGTGCAACACCTGCTTCACGTACGCTTCATCCGAGTTCTCCGCGCTCTCGGCTCCGAGCGCCCTGCCGCGCAGCTGCCGCTCGTCGGGCTCGTCGCCTTCCCTTCGGCTCTCCGCCGCGTCATCCGCGTCCGGGAACGCCATCTCGATCCAGCCGAGCAAATTGCGCCATTCCTCGTAATGCCGCTCGTCCTCGCCCTTGCATTGCAAAAGAAAGCGCAGCAGCCGTCTGGCTTCCCCGAACTGCTCCGCCTCAAGCATGCGCGTTAATTGAATTTGGTAGTGGTCGAGCATATTGGGGAACAGGTACACGTTTTCCTTGTTCTCATCCCCATGCGGGGGGTTGGGAGTCGAAATAAAAATCACCGCCTTATCGTCGCGATCCGTTCGCTCTCTTGTGACAGCCAACTAAGTATAGCACGCCTGAATGTCAAAAAGAAAAGCCGCAACCGTCCGTTATTGCTTTTTACCCGGTCGTGTGCTATCATAACCTTTGCTCCGAATGCGGGTGTAGTTCAATGGCAGAACGCCAGCTTCCCAAGCTTGAGGCGAGGGTTCGATTCCCTTCACCCGCTCCATATCCTTTTTTTACATCTTGTCCCAGTAGCTCAGTCGGATAGAGCACTCGCCTTCTAAGCGAGTTGTCGGGGGTTCGAATCCCTCCTGGGACGCCATCCCTGTGTGAAATGAAACAAAACCCGCGAACGCTTCGCGGGTTTTTCGCATTTTGTGCGGCTGCATGCTTGGCATCTCCTGGCCGTGTTTGTCAGCCGGTCGACGGCCGGTTCGGCTCGTGCTTGTCGTCGTGGTAGGTAGGCTTCGTGTTCGCCATGCTTTTCTCCGCCTCGTTCGACTCCGCCCTCATCGCTTGCATTCTTTGATCGTAAGACTGCCCTTTCCGTTTCGACATGCCGGATCCCTCCCGAGTGGTGGTCGCTCTGCCCTTTTAGGATGTCCGAATGCTCACCGCTTCAAGCAAGCCAGCATTTGCCGCTGCGCGGCGCAAGGGAATAACGGCGATTACCCCGGGGAGCGCACGGGTAATAACGTGTGACAAAAACGGACAAAGGAGGCTGCCGGCAATGATCCGCAAGCAAAAAGCGTTGCAGTTCGGCCAAGGCTTAATCGAACGGTTCCGGGACGATGAGGTGCCCGCGCTGGGCGCGCAGCTGACCTATTATCTGCTGCTGTCCTTCTTCCCCTTCCTGATCTTTCTCGTAAGCGTCATCGGTTTCGTCCAGATGGACGGCGACAGCGTGGTGAGCGACCTGATCCGCGTGCTGCCGACGGACACGGGGCAGACGGTGCGCGACATCGTCAACGAAGTAACGGCCAACCGGAGCGGCGCGCTGCTGTCGATCGGTATGCTGGCGACGGTCTGGGCCGCCTCGAACGGCATAAATGCCGTCATCAAGGGACTGAACAAAGCTTATGACGAAGCGGAGACGCGGCCTTTCTGGAAAGTCCGGGGGATCTCCGTGCTCGCCACGCTCGTGCTGGCGATCGTCATTATTCTCGCGATGCTGATGCTCGTATTCGGCCGGGCGATCGGCGAATTCCTGTTCCAATGGCTGTCCTATCCGGCAGGATTCGACCTCATCTGGGGCATCGTCAAATACGCCGTTCCGCTGCTCGCCATGTTCGCCGTGTTCATGCTGCTGTACCGGATGACGCCGAACCGCAAACTGACGTGGCGAGAGGTCGTTCCCGGGTCGATTTTCACCACCGTCGGCTGGATCGCAACGTCGCTCGGCTTCTCGTTTTACGTCAACAATTTCGGAAACTATACGAAGACGTACGGCAGCCTTGGCGGCGTGGTGGTGCTGCTGATCTGGCTGTACATCAGCTCGATCATCATCGTGCTGGGCGGCGAGATCAACGCCACCCTGCATTTCGACAAGGCCGGCATACGGAAAAAACCGGGGACACGATACGCCTTTCATTTCCCTTGGCCGAAAAAAGCGGCGGACGCCGTCAACGGACAGTCAACGGCCACAACGACGGCGGCGGCGCGAAACCGCGAGCGAAGCGGACGAACCCCGAGCGGCTCTTATTAATGCAGGAAGCCCCGAAGCCGGCAAACGGGCCACGGGGCTTCCTTTTTCAATCGACAAGTTCGCGCGCCAGATCCTCCCGGACGCTGCCGTAGGCCAGCACCTGCTCCTTGAACGATTCCCGCTCGCCCCAGTCCGTCTTCATTTCATCCGTCTCGAACCATTCGTTGCGGTTCGCGAAAGCCTGGTGCAGGTTGTTGTCGTACCAATCGATCTCCGTGTCCGCATCGTTGGCCAATATGTCGACCATGTCGTAATCGTTGTCCTGCGACGCCGTGAAATATACGAGCACGACCGGCGTCCTCGCATCGTTCGTCGTCACTTGCACCTCGCCGCAGAACCGGCCGTTCCGATGGGCCGTCCTCCGGAAGGAAGCATGCTGAACCTCGATCATTCGCCATTCTCCTTATCGCCCGTGTTCGTCATAAGGCTGACGCTCCTTTTACCCGTGTGGATTCCCGTCTTAGGTTGCCGTCCGGACAGACATTTTATGACTGGCGGACGCATATACCTCCTATACCGCGCCATACGGATAAACCACGGGAGAGGAATGATCGACATGTGCGGAATCACCGGATGGATCGACTGGACGCAGGATTTGACGAAACAAAGCGCCGTCCTGGAGAAAATGACCGAAACGCTCGCACCGCGCGGACCCGACGCATCCGGCACCTGGATTACGGCGCACTGCGCGCTCGGCCATCGCAGGCTCAGCGTCATCGACCCGGAGAACGGCGCCCAGCCGATGATCCGCAGCGAAGGAGACAACAACTACGTTGTCGTGTACAACGGAGAGCTTTATAACGCCCTTGAGTTGAAAAGAGAGCTCGAGAGCCGCGGGCACCGGTTCACCACGACTTGCGACACCGAGGTGCTCCTTGTCGCCTATATCGAATGGGGCCCCGCGGCGTTGGAGCGTTTCAACGGCATTTTTGCGTTTGCGGTATGGGATGCCGCCCGGCAGCGGCTGTTCGCGGCCAGGGACCGGCTTGGCGTCAAGCCGTTTTTTTACACCCGTTCGGACGGCTTGTTCCTGTTCGGCTCCGAGCCGAAGGCGATTCTCGCCCATCCGTCGTTCAAGCCGGAGGTCGGCCCCGAAGGATTGGCCGAAATTTTCATCATCGGTCCGGCCCGGACCCCCGGCCAAGGCGTGTACCGCGGACTGACCGAACTTCGCGCCGGCCAATGCCTGACCGTCGACCGTTCGGGCGTGAGCGTGCGGACTTACTGGAAGCTGGAAAGCCGCCCGCACGAACAGTCGCTCGAGGATACTGCGGCCAAAGTGAAGGAGCTGCTGCAGGATACGGTCGAGCGCCAGCTCGTATCCGACGTCCCGGTATGTACGCTGCTGTCCGGGGGCCTGGATTCCAGCGCGCTCACTTCGCTCGCGGTGGACTATTACAACCGCAACGGCCAGGGCCGAATCGATACGTATTCGGTCGATTACGTCGATAACGACAGGCATTTTCAGGCGCATGCCTTTCAGCCGAACGCCGACGCGCCGTGGATCAAACGGATGAACGGGCACCTCGGCACGCGCCATCACAACATCGAATTCGACACCCCCGAGCTGACGGCCGCGCTTGATGAAGCGGTGCTCGCTCGCGATCTGCCCGGCATGGCCGATGTCGACGCCTCGCTCTACCTGTTCTGCCGGGAAATCAAGAAGGGCGCGACCGTCGCCATTTCCGGCGAAGCGGCGGACGAAATATTCGGCGGCTATCCGTGGTTTCACCGCGAGGAATCGCTGCAGGCGAGCACGTTCCCGTGGGCGCTTGCGTCGGGCATGCGCGCGGATTTGATCTCGGCCGACATCGCCGCCTGGATCAAGCCGCTCGAATATATCGAGGCGCGCTATGCGGAGGCGATCGCGGAGGTGCCCCGCCTGCCCGGCGAAGACGAGGGGCAGCGGCGCATGCGCGAAATGTCCTATCTGAACATCACCCGGTTCATGCCGACGCTGCTCGACCGCAAGGACCGGATGAGCATGGCCGTCGGGCTGGAGGTGCGGGTGCCGTTCTGCGACCATCGGCTTGTCGATTATGTGTTCAATATTCCATGGGAGATCAAGACGGCAGGCGACCGCGAAAAAGGGATTTTGCGCCGCGCCCTGCAAGGGGTGCTGCCGGACGACGTGCTCACGCGCAAAAAAAGCCCCTATCCGAAAACCCACAATCCCAACTATCTCGAGGCGGTCCGCCGCCGGCTGCTGCACGTGCTGGACGACTCGTCCTCACCGCTCCTGCCGCTGATCAACACGAAGAAAGTCCGGGAAATCGCGGAATCGGAATCGGCCAAATCAAATATCCCCTGGTTCGGCCAGCTGATGTCCGGGCCGCAGCTGTTCGCCTACCTGACGCAGGTCGATACGTGGCTCAGGCGTTACAACGTTTCGGTCAGATGAACAAACAAAAACCGCTGGCCTGCCGCTCCAGCGGTTTCTTGTTTTGTGCCGCTCTTCATTCAGGTTTCGGACGGCGCGCCCAGCTTCCTGAAAGCTCCGCCAGCAGCTTGGCCAGCGCGCGGCCTCTGTGGCTGATGGTTTGCTTCTCCTCGGTCGACAGCTGCCCCATCGTTCGTCCGAATGCCGGCACCCAGAACAGCGGGTCGTAGCCGAAACCGCCTTCGCCGAGCGGCCGGTCGATGACCCAGCCGTCGGCATAGCCTGCCGCTTCCCGGAAAATGCGGTTCGCCGGATCGTAAAGCGCGAGCGCGCATACGAACCTGGCGCGGCTTAATGCTTGCACGCCGGCGGGGAGCTGCCCGGGGCCGCCTTCCTCCGGCAGCGCCGTCAACCGGTCAAGCTCCGCCAGCAGCTTGGCGTTGTTGCGCGCATCGTTCGCATCTTCTCCCGCATAACGGGCGGAGTATACGCCGGGCGCGCCGCCGAGCGCCTCAACCTCGAGGCCCGAATCGTCGGCCAGCGCTGGCATGCCGAGCGCTTCGGCCACCGCCCGCGCTTTAATGCGCGCGTTATCCGCAAACGTCAGGCCGTCCTCCGCAATGTCCGGCAGCCCCTCGTAGTCGAACATGCTTCGCACCCGCAGCCCCATCGGCGCAAAGGCATGAGCGAATTCCTTCACCTTGCCCGCATTTTTGGTCGCGACCACGACCGTGCCGGCGCCCCCGATCATACGAGCGTCGCGCCAATCCGGGCTCCGACCGGACCGAGCGCCTCCTTCTGCCTGGCGATCAGCATGCGGATGCCTTCCTCGGACAAAGACAGCAGCTGCTGCAGCTCATCCCGCGAGAAAGGCGCTTCCTCGCCGGTGCCCTGGATTTCGACGAATTTGCCCGCGCCCGTCATGACGACGTTCATATCTACCTTCGCTTTGGAATCCTCTTCGTAGTTCAGGTCGAGCATCGCCTGCTCCTGGATGACGCCGACGCTGACCGACGCCAAATAATCGGTAATCGGATAGCGGTTGAAGTTGTGCTGCCCGGAAAGCTTATGCACCGCAAACGCGAGCGCGACGAACGCGCCGGTTATGGACGTGGTGCGCGTGCCGCCGTCCGCCTGGATGACGTCGCAATCCAGCGTAATGGTCCGCTCGCCGAGCGCCTGCAAATCGATGACCGAACGGAGCGCCCGTCCGATCAGCCGCTGAATTTCCATCGTGCGGCCGCTCAGCTTGCCTTTGGCCGATTCCCGCTGGTTGCGGGTTTGCGTGGCGCGGGGCAGCATCGAGTATTCGGCGGTTACCCAGCCCTTGCCCTGTCCCTTCATGAAAGGGGGCACTTTCTCGTCCACCGTAGCCGTGCAAATGACTTTCGTATCGCCCATTTCGATCCAGACGGACCCTTCCGCGTATTTGTTCGGGTGCGGCTTCAGCGTCAGCGGCCGGAGCTCGTTCAACGAGCGGTTATCGGTTCTCAATGGATTAGCCTCCTGCAAAATGGTTCTGGTTCCGTTAATCGATACCATTTTAACAGAGTCCAACCGGAAAAGCATCTTGAAGCAGGCGCCTTGGAAGCCGGCTCCTAAGCTTTCAAGGCGTTCACATAGTCGGGGCGCGTCACCGGCTCGCCGTAGGAGCGGTTGTCGGTGTCGGTTACCTTCGACGATCCGTTGATGCGGATCCGCACCTTGGACGCCCCGGTGTTTTCCGTTACGGACAGCACGACCGCCTGCAGCATTTCGGCCGGAGCGGCCTGACCTTCTTCAAAATCGGCCAGTTCCATATCGACCGTCGCGATGTCGCCTTCCACCTTCAGCGAAGCCACCTCCACGTCGGACGTCATGACGCCGACCAACTCCTTCTCGCCCGGGCCTGCCGCAAGCTGGCGCAGCGCCGCAAGCCCAAGGTCTTCATCCCGTTTGATAAGCCGGGTCACGGGCACATAGTATTGCTCGTCTTCATCCGAAAGAGCGGAGAAATAGATGGTCACCGGCATCGAGTCCGCATACTGGACGCCTGGTGCAAGTTCAAGATTTACGCCCATCGCGCGCGTCAGCGGCTCGTCGAGCGGATAGCCGTCCACCGGCATTTCATTCAGCTGCTCGCCTTCGTACCAGATCTGCACCCGTTCAATATCGGGAAAGCCGGTCAACGTCCAGGTGACGGCCTCAAGCATCCGCCTCTCGTCCTGGGCGTTGTAGTCGGCGAAAGGGCCGGAAAAGTCGACGATCGCCAGCTTCTGGTCGTTCACGATATCCAGCTGGGTTACTTGCGTGCCTTTCGGCAGCAGGCCCATAAAGCCCGCCGGCAGCTCCCCCGCGTACGGACCGCCGTCCACGAGCATCTCCAGCGCTTTTTTCCCGGCCTTCTCCTCATCCGCCAGCGAGGTCGTGACCGACACGGGCGCGACGAACCCCGCCCGATCCTTCAAGTAAAGCGTCATCTGCGTTTGCTGGCCGTTCACTGCCGCTTGCGCCTTGCCGGCCTCCTGGCCGAATGCCTCGCCCGCGTCGTACTGCACCTGCGGCGGATCGATTTGCTTGGCGGACTGCCCCGGCAGCAAGCCGCAGCCCGCGGCCAGCAGCGGCAGCGCCAGCGCTCCCGCGACGGCTGCCCGTTTCATCGGACGGATTCGATTCATAGTAACCGCGCCTCCCCATCGTTCGTTCCGGAATAATTTGGTACAACCCCGGTTTTGTAGTACTATGTATACGAGCTATTCACCGTTTTAGACCTGTTTCGTCCATATCACGCACAAGGGGTGCTACACATGTCCGATCCGAGCAAATACGCTCTGAACAGCAAGGAGGTCGCGGACGCGACGGAGGAGTGGCTGCTTAAGCGCGGCGTGCAGAAAAGACAGATCGCCGAACTGGTCATGATATTGCAGCAGCAGTATTTCCCGAACCTGACGATCGAAGAGTGCGAGCAGAACGTCGACGCCGTGCTGTCCAAGCGCGAGGTGCAGAATGCCGTATTGACCGGCATCCAGCTGGACATTCTGGCCGCGGAAGGGAAGCTGATGCCGCCGCTTCAAGCGATGATCGAGCACGATGAGGGGCTGTACGGGTGCGATGAAGTGCTGGCGCTGTCGATCGTCAATGTGTACGGCAGCATCGGCTTTACGAACTTCGGCTATATCGACAAGCTGAAGCCGGGCATTCTGCAGAAGCTCAACGATAAAAAAGACGGCGAAATCCACACGTTCCTGGACGACATCGTCGGCGCCGTCGCGGCTTCCGCCAGCAGCCGGATCGCCCATCGCAAGCAGGCGGAGCGGGAGCAAAACACCGATTTGCCGCTGGACTGACCGGAATACGCCAATCCGTTCTATCGCGGATCCGTTAGTGCCGGATTCCGGCGTTATTTCGCCGGTCTTGCTCACATCTCGTAAAACACGAATAGGCAGCCGGATTTTCCGGCTGACCTATTCTTTTAATGAATACTACAAAACTATCGGCGCTTGTACTGAAGTCTGTCGCCCTGACGGACGCGTTCGGCGCGCCCCTCGTCGACCAGGTGGTCGAGATGCGCCAGCGTCTCGGACATGGCGAAACGGAGGTTGTGAATATTGCCGCCAACCCGCTCGCCGAACATGCGGACGCATAGGTCGTAAGCGGCAATCGGCCGGTCCAGCCAGCCGGCAAGCATATCCAGCCTGCGGGCATGATGCTCCTTCAGCTCGCGGATGCGTCCCGCAAAATCCGCAAACGGATCGCGGTGGCCCGGAAAAGCGGCCGCCACGTCATACGCTTCCAGCCGGTCCAGGCTGGCCAGGAAGCGGCGCAGCTCGCCGCCCCCGCTTCCGGGCACAACGCTCACGTTCGGCGTAATATCGGGCAGCACCTGGTCGCCGCACAGCATAAGCCGGGCGTCCGGCCTGTAGAAGCAGAGATGGCATTCTCCATGCCCCTCGGTGCCGATGGCCGTCCATTCGCCTCCGCCGAATGCCAGCCGGTCGCCTTCCGCAATATAGGTGACTTCGGGCTGCGGCGACACGAGCGCGACGAAGCTCTCCAAATGAGGCCCGATCTCCCCAAGCAGCTCCGCAGGCATGCCGTGTTTCCCGTACAAAGCCGTCAACTCGGCGGCAAACGTGCGTCCCTCCCCCCAGAGCCGCTTCGCGTATGCGTGTGAAGCCCGGGACATCAGGACAGGCGCTCCGGATTTTTGCTGGAACCAGCCCGCGAGCCCGTAGTGATCCGGATGCATGTGGGTGAGAACGATCCGTTGAATGCCGTCATAGGTGATGCCGAGACGATTGACGGCCCGTTCCCACGCTCCTTCGGCCGCCGCTGTGTGCAGTCCGGGATCGATAAGCGTATAGCCGCCGTCCGCCGCATCCGGGATCAAATAAGCATTCACATACCGCAGCGAAAAAGGCAGCGGCACCTTGAGCCGCGCCCAGCCGCCGTCCAGCATCGTCAGTTCGTCCTGCTCCGCCGCGGATTTCATGCCGTGCTCACCCCCGTCATGATCAACCGTTTGGATTCGCTCTCCGAGAAAGCCGAGCCGTCATAATCTCCGTAAAGCCGCTTCAAACTCAGTCCCGTCTCCGCAAGATGCGTCTCGAACCATTCCCGTCCGTACAGCCGCACGCGCTCCTGGTGGCTCGCTCGCCGCCTTCCATTGTCCGGATTCTAATGTCCTTCACTACCGCCTCGTTCTCGATGCGCCGGCTTTCCGTAATGGTCCAGCCCGTTTCCCCGTCCGTCCTCTCGGAGAAAGGGACCAGCGTGCGGCGCACATAGGCCGGGTTCAGAAAATCAATCAGGAACCGGCCGCCCGGCTTCAATACCCTGCGCAGCTCGCCGAGCACCGAGGCGTTCTCCTCCTCCGACCCGAAATAACCGAATGAGGTGAAAAAGTTGACCGTCGCGTCGAAGCTCCCATTCGCGAAAGGCAAATGCCGCATATCGCCGCGCAGCCACCGCACCCGGCGCTCCGTATCCTTCCTTGCCGCTTCCCTTAGCAGCTCCTCGGACAGATCGACGCCGCTGACGCGAAAACCGAGGGCGCTGAGCGCCAGCGCGTGGCGGCCCATGCCGCAGCCGACGTCGAGCACCTTCGCTCCCGCCGGCAAGTTCAAAAATCCGATCATGTTCCGGACTTCCCGGGCCGCGTTCTCCCAATCCCGATGCTTGTAAACGATCATATAATCCGAGCCGAAGCTTCGCTCAAACCATTCCCCCACGAACCGAACCTCCCCCCAATTTCCGCCGCGCCTCGATCGGCCGCCGCACAAAAGCGGTATTCTTTTTATTTTACTGTATGAGGGCGGACGGCGGCAAAAGCTTACGACTCGATCAGCCGGTCCGTACCGCGAAGCGCTTCGATCGATCCGGCGCCGATGCCGAACATGGAGGCCCGCAGTTCGAATTCAATCTGCTCGAACTGCCGCAGCAGCGCCTCGGAGCGCTCGCCGGCCGAGCCTGCGGCGGCGCCGGGCAGCAGCGACCTGCCGAAACCGGCCAGATTCGCTCCGAGCGCAATCGATTTCGCCGCATCGAGCCCCGTGCGCAGCCCGCCGCTGGCGATGATCGTCGCCTGCGGAAGACGGGCCCGCACATCGCGAATGCATTCGGCGGTCGGCGTCCCCCACGCTGCCAATGTATCGGCGGCGCCCCGCTTGACGGGGTCGGCGCTGCGATGCTTTTCCACCTGGCTCCACGACGTGCCTCCCGCGCCCGCCACATCGATGAACGCCACGCCCGCTTCGTGCAGCCTTGCTGCCGTGCCGCCGTCGATGCCCCAACCGACCTCTTTCACGCCGACCGGCACGCCGACCGCGCGGCATACCGATTCGATGCGGCGCAGCAAGCCGCTGAAATCGGCGTCCCCTTCCGGCTGGAACAGTTCCTGCAGCCCGTTGAGGTGCAGCACCAAGCCGTCCGCTTCGGCCATGTGGACCGCTCGCAGGCATTGCTCGGCGCCATAGCCGTAATTAAGCTGGACCGCTCCCATATTCGCGATGATCGGAATCGTCGGGGCGATCCGCCGCACGTTGAAGGTCGACGCCAGCGATTCGTCCTCGACCGCCGCGCGCATTGAGCCGAGACCCATTGCCCATCCACGTGTTTCAGCCGCCTCGGCCAATAGCCTGTTGATCGCCCCGGCTTCATCGGTGCCCCCGGTCATCGAGCTGATCAAAAGCGGTGCCCGAAGCGTCCGGCCGAGAAAAGAGCAACCGGTGGATAAGGAGCGGAAATCAATCTCCGGCAAAGCGTTATGGCGAAAACGGAACCGTTCCAGCCCGGTCGAGACGCCGCCCTTCACATTTTCCTCCAGGCATATCCGGATGTGCTCGCCCTTTCGGCGGGCCGTTCCTTGAGCCGGATCGGCGTTTTTTGCGTTCCCGTGATTGTCCGCGGCCATTGTTCGACCTCCCCAGCGTTGTAATGAACGCGCATGCGCCCGACGCAGTCGACAGCACATAAAAAATATTCCAGCCTATATAAGTATAGCCTTTTCGCATGCCGGAAGCACGCCGGGCCAAGAAGCGAATATAGAGCGCGATAGATAAGTCGGTATTTTTGATTGGATTGATCAAATTTATGATTTTTATGATCATTTAACGATTGATAAGGCGCGTCATATCGCTTATGATGAAAGTAAAGAGACGGAAGGAGGCGTTTGACATGCTGATCAAACGGTTCGAACGGAAAGAAGAGCTTGCTTGCCATGCGGCCGAGCTGATCCTGAACGAGGTCGCGGAGCGGCCCGACGCCGTGCTCGGATTGGCGACAGGCTCGACACCGATCGGCATTTATGAAAAAATGGTGGAAAGATACCGCCGCGGCGGCATCTCTTTCCGGAACGTCACGACCTTCAATCTGGATGAGTACGTGGGCCTTCCGGCGACACACGAGCAAAGCTACGCGCGCTACATGATCGGGCAGCTGTTCGGCCATACCGATTTCGATCCGACCCGTACCCACATTCCGAACGGCATGGCTGCCGACCTGACCGCCGAATGCGCGGCCTACGACGCGCTGCTCCGGAAGCACCCGGTCGACCTGCAGCTGCTCGGCCTCGGCCATAACGGGCATATCGGCTTCAACGAGCCGGACCATGCCCTTATCGGCGGAACGCATGTCGTCGATTTGAAGCCTGCGACACGGGCGGCCAATGCCCGCTTTTTCAACAACCCGTCGGAGGTGCCGACGCAAGCGATCACGATGGGCATCGGCTCGATTTTGAAGGCGAAGGCGATATTGCTGGTCGTGACGGGGGCCGACAAGGCGGATATCGTGCGTGAATCGCTGGCCGGACCGATTACGACCGCATGTCCCGCTTCTTTGCTGCAAACGCATGCCAATGTTACCGTCCTGCTCGACCGGGACGCGGGGAGGAAATTAACCGATGTCATCGACAATGAGCTCCTGGCGCATAACCAATGTTAGAATCGTCACCGGGCAAGGAATCGTACAAGGAAGCCTGACCGTAACGAACGGCCGCATCGCCGGCGTTTACTCTATGGGACAGCATGAGGAGAAGACCGCCCATCAGGATGGCCTCGACACGATCGACGGCGCGGGCGGCTGGCTGCTGCCGGGCTTCATCGACGTCCACGTTCACGGCGGCTATGGCGGCGATTTCATGGATGCGAATGCGGACGCATACGACGCGATTACCCGCTTCCATGCGCTGCACGGCACGACGACGATGCTGGCGACGACGGTCACGGCGCCGAAGGACGCCATTGAACGCGTGCTGGAGGCCGCCGCGGGTTACCGCGAACGGCCGGGCGCCGGCGCCCGGCTTGCGGGCGTCCATCTGGAAGGGCCTTTTATCAGCCCGCGATGGCCCGGCGCGCAAAACCCCGACCATATCGTGCCGCCCCGCCCGGATTGGTTGGAAGCCTGGGTTGCGCGCTATCCCGGCCTCATTCGCATGCTGACGCTGGCGCCGGAACAGCCCGGCGCGCCGGAGCTTATTTCCCGGCTGTCGGATGCCGGCATCGTGGCGGCTTGCGGGCATACCGACGCCGATTACGCCGCTATCAAGGAGGCGGTCGGCGCAGGGCTCAGCCATGCGGTCCATACGTACAACGCCATGAGGGGCCTGCACCACAGAGAGCCCGGCACGGTGGGCGCGGTTCTGACCTGCGACGAGCTGAGCGCCGAAATTATCGCGGACGGCCATCATGCCCATCCCGCGGCCGTGAAGCTTCTGCTTCGCGCGAAGCCGGCGGATAAGGCGTTGCTCATCACGGACGCGATCTCCGCCGCCGGGCTTGGCGACGGCGAATACGAGCTCGGCGGACTCAAGGTCGTCGTCAGCCATGGCGTCGCGCGGCTTGCCGAGGGGGGCAGCCTGGCGGGAAGCACGTTGACGATGCTGGAAGCCTTCCGCAATGCGATGGCATTCGGCGGACTGTCGCCCGTCGAAGCCAGCCGGTTCGCAAGCGCGAATCCCGCCAGCCTGATCGGCCTGAGTGAAGAAACTGGCAGCATCGCCGTCGGCAAGGCGGCCGATGTGGTCTTGCTGACCGGCAGCTTCGACCACGTCCGCACGTGGGTCAGCGGCAAGGCCGTCCAGCCGATTTCTTAATCCGGGCATTTATTTGTCAGTTATTTCCCTGTTTCTCCTCCTGTTAGCGGCATGCGGTGCCGCTAGCGGGAGTGTTCGCCGCTTCCGAGGCGGATTAGCGGCATGTCATGCCGGTAGCCACTCCCGCATACCGTGCCTCGACCGGTTTCTGGCCCGTTAGCGGCATGCGGTGCCGTTAGCACGAATGATAGCCGCTTCCGGGGCTGTTTAGCGGCACGTCGTGCCGCTAGCCCTCCGTACACCGGGCTGTGCAGCCGGATTCTCCCCTAAAAGCCTATAAACGAACCAAAGGGCCGGACCATCAACGGAAATTCCCGTTGAATGGACCGGCCCTTTTTGCCGCAGCAACCCTTCTATTCTTCCGATTCAGAGGCGATATGAACCTCGATTCCGGCCTCGGCGGCGATCCCGGCCAAAGACGGCGGCAGCCGCTCGTCGGTGATGAAGCCCCGCAGCTCGGTGAGCGCCGCAATCGTGAACAACGACGTGCGCTCCACCTTCGTATGGTCGAACACGGCGTAAGCGGCTTGCGAACGGCCGATCATCGCTTTGGCCGTCTGCGCCTCCTGCTCCGAATACGTGCTGATGCCGCCGGCGGGCGAAATGCCGTCGACGCCGATGAACATTTTGCCGATGTGCAGCTGACCGATCATTCCTTCGCCGAGCGGTCCGCACAGCTCGAAGCTGTTGTGCCGCATGATGCCGCCGGTTACGACGACCTGGATGTCGCTGCCGGCCAGCTCCATGGCGATGTTGACCGCGTTCGTAACGACCGTTACGCCACGCCTGTCCTTCAGCAGCTTGGCGATCAGGAAATTTGTCGTCCCCCCCGACAGCCCGGCGACGTCGCCCTCATGGATGAGCGAAGCGGCTTTCAGCGCGATCCGCTCCTTCTCCGCCAGAGACAGCCCGGTCCTCTCGGCAAAAGATACGTCCCGCACGCCGCCCATTCCGTCGTACATGGCGCCGCCGATCGTGCGGATCACAGGGCCGCTGCGTTCCAAAAGCTCCAAATCGCGCCGCGCGGTGGCCTCCGAGCATCCGAACCGGTCGACCATTTCCTGCACCGTTATTTTGCCCTGCCGTTTCAGCAGAGATAAAACCTGCTCGCGGCGGCGCTGTCCCTTCGAGAGCTGACCGTCGCTCATCTTAACGTTCCACCCAGACGCGGTCCGTCAAGAGCCCTTCAACCGTCCGCCAATCAGGAAGCGCTTCCCAGTCGCCGCGGCTCTGCACGACAAGCGAGCCGCAAATGCTGCCGATCCGGACGGCTTCGACCGCGGATTCGCCTTTTACAATGCCGGTCAGAAACCCTGCGCAGAAGCCGTCGCCGGCTCCGACCGTATCGACCACCTTGGCCGCGGGATGGAACGGCACCTCGGTCCGCTTGCCCCCCTCCAGCACCAACGTCGCTTCACCGTATCCTTTCACGACCGAAATCGCCTTCAGCGCGGCCAGCCGGTCCATAATCTCCGCCTCGTCCTTCGTGTCATACAGAAGCTGCAGCTCGTCCCATCCGGGCAGGAAATAATCGGCGTGCTCCGCGAGCGGAAGCAGCGTGCGCCTTGCCTCTTCCAGGCTCCACAGCTTCAGCCGCAAATTCGGGTCAAAACAAACCCGCACGCCCGCCTGCTTGGCGATGCGGACCGCCTCCAGCAGCGTTTCGCGCGCATGCTCGCCGATTGCGGCGGTAATGCCCGTCACATGCAGCAGCTTGCTGCCGGCTATGTACGTTTCATCCAGATGCTCGGGCCGCATCCGGCTGGCGGCCGAGCCTTTGCGACGATAGTGAACGGCCAGCTTGCCCCCCGCGTTCTCACGGAACATCAGGCCGGTTTCTTCTCCCGGCACCAGGCGGGCGCGGGAGACGTCGACGCCTTCGCCGCGGATGGCTTTTAAGATTTTGGCGCCGAAAGGATCGTCCCCGAGCGCTCCGAACCAGCCGACCGGGCAGCCCAGCCTCGCCGCGCCGACGGCAACGTTGCTTTCGGCGCCGCCGAACGATTGCTCAACCGTCGCGGACTGCTCCAGGCCGCGGTACTCCGGCGCCATAAACAGTCCCATCGTTTCCCCGAACGTGATCAGGTCGGGCGATTTCATATCCATGCAGAAGCCCCTCCCGGCATTCCCGTCCCGGCGGCTGTCAGCCGCGGTGATCCGGATATTGCATCAAGAAAATAATTGCGATGTAGAGCACGAGAATGATGAAGCCCAGCGTTCGGGCTTTGTTGATGGACGAGGTGGCGCTTTGGCCCGCCCGAATCGAAGCGGCGATTGCTTTCAGCGGCTTGGCGATAATGCCGCCGAGCGCGGCGATCGCCAGGAACAGCACGGTGGTCAGCGACATCCACAGCACCGAGTAGTCGGCGAATGTCATCATATAACCGCCCGTCAACAGCTGCAGGATCAGAAAATATTGCGCGAACCGGTTGGCCAGCACCAGCCCGTCGGCCAGCCCCGCTTGTCCTTCGCCGGCCAGCTTGGTCGTGCGGCCGACCAGAAACGGCAGAAGGACATAGAAGCCGGTTCCAACCGCCCCGACAGCGTGAAGGAAATACATGAATTGTTCCATATGGGCACCCCCGAATTGTTTTCTAGCCTTCAGTATACTAAATCCATATAGCATTGACAAAACGGCGGGAAAGCGGCGCGCGTCAGCCGTGATCGATCCGCCGCTTCGCGAGCGCGGCTTTGATCATGAAATAATCGATATGATCCGGGAGCGCCTCCTTGATCGGCTTCAGCTTCTCGGCCCCGATCCCGACCGCCGTCCGCCAGATCAGCTCCTCCATATCCTCTGACAAAATGCGCCTCCAGTCCAGCGGATGGCCTTCCTCCGCGCAGCGCAGCAGATGGCCCTCGATCGTAACCGCGCTCATGCCGCGTTCCTCGGCAATATCGGACACGGACGCGCCTTCGCGATACATCTCATAGGATAAGAGATGACTCGGCGGCTCGCCGCCCTCCCGGGCTGCGGCCGCCGGCACGGCAGCCGGACGCGCCGCTTGCCCGGCCGGCGGGACTTCTTTCGCTCCCGAACCGCCCGTGTCGTCTCGGCCCCCCGAGCCGCCCGAAGGCGAAAATTTCCCGATCACCGCCAGGACATCCCGTCCGTACTTATGGGCTTTGGCCGTACCGACGCCCTTGATCCGCAGCAGCTCGTCCGGCGTTCCCGGCCTGGCGTCCGCCATTTCCCTCAGGGCTGCGTCGAAAAACAGCATGAACGGCGGCACGCCCTCCGCCGCGGCAGTCTCCTTCCGCCAGGCGCGAAGCGCCTCGAACACCGGGGCGCTGGCTGCGGACAACGCGGCGGCGCCCATAACGCCTCCGGCCCGTTTGACGGACGCCGCCCTCCGCTTGCGGAACAAGCGCTCCCCGCCCTCGAGAATCGGCAGCGCCTTGGCGGTCAGCGACGCGGTCGGATACTGGCCTTCGCTGAGCTTCACCGCCCCTTCCGCCACGAGCCAATGGAGCAGATCCGCAATGTCTTTTTCCGTCCGTTCCCGGAACAGGCCGAACGTGGTCAGCCGGTCCAAGCCGAAATCGCCGATCCGCTTGTCGCGCGATCCCTTTAGCACCTTCGCGACGGTCGTGATGCCGAACCGCCCTTTCATCCGGCCGACGCAGGACAGCGCCATCCTGGCGTCCTCCGTCACATCGACCGGCTCGCTCGGGTCCAGGCAGCTGCTGCATTTGCCGCACGGAGCGACATCAGCCTCGCCGAAATATTCGACGATGTACTGCTGCAGGCATTTCTCGGTCCGCGTGTAGTTCATCATGGCATGCAGCTTCGCCGTCTGCACGGCTTTTCGCGAACCGTCGCCCGTCCCCTGCTCGATCAGAAAGCGCTGAATTTGCATATCCTGCGGCTCGAACAGCAGGACGCATTCGCTTTCCTCTCCATCCCGTCCCGCGCGTCCCGCTTCCTGATAGTAAGATTCGATGTCGCCGGGCATCTGATAATGCACGACGAACCGGACGTTCGGCTTGTCGATCCCCATCCCGAAGGCATTGGTGGCGACCATGACGCGCAGCTCGTCGAAGCGGAACCGCTCCTGGCATTCCGACCGGTCGGCATCGCCCATGCCGCCGTGATATTTGCCCGCTTCGACGCCCCAGCGGCGCAGCTCCTCGTGCAGCTGCTCCACTTCCTTGCGGGTAGCGGCGTAAACGATGCCGGACTGCTCCTCCCGCTCCTGCAAAAAACGCCGCAAATAAGCGCGCTTGTCCATCCCGGTCACAACGGACAGCGACAGGTTCGACCGCGCGAAGCCGGTGACGAACACATTCGGCCGCCGCAGCGACAGCATCGCCTCAATATCCTCCGCCACGTCGGGCGTGGCCGTCGCCGTAAAGGCGGCGACCAGCGGCCGGTCGGCCATCCGGCCGATCCAGCCGGCCAACTGGCGGTAACTCGGACGGAAATCATGTCCCCATTGCGACACGCAGTGCGCCTCGTCGATCGCGATAAGCGGAACGCGCATTTGCGCCAGCAAGCCCGAGAAAGCGGGAGCATCCAGACGTTCGGGCGCAATATAGAGCAGCTTGTATTCGCCGCCCGCCGCGCGCCTCATCACGTCCCGGTACTCCGCGGCCCCGAGCGAGCTGTTCAGGAAAGCGGCGGGCACGCCGAGCCGGTTCAGCCCGTCCACCTGGTCCTTCATCAGGGAGATGAGCGGCGATACGACGACCGTCGTGCCTTCCAGCAGCATGGCCGGAATCTGGTAACAGACCGATTTGCCGCCGCCTGTCGGCAGAATGGCCAATGTGTCGCGGCCTTCCAGCAGTCCTCCGATAATATCGGCTTGCCCTTTGCGGAAGCTGTCGTAGCCGTAAATCCGCTTGAGCAGCGACTTCGCTTCGTTCAACCTTTCCAAACCCGTTCCCCGCCCCTTCTTCCGATTTGCCCTCTCTATCTTCCGTCTTTTCTACCGATCGGCTTGGTTCCTGTTCGTTCCCGCAAAAAACGCAAGACCCTGGCATATAAATGTCAGGGTCTTGCAAGCGGTGCTTCCACCTGTACTAACCGGTGATGACTTTAATTACGTTGCGTACCGATTGGGCCGACTTGTCGAGAGCGGCTTTCTCTTCCGCCGTCAGCTCAAGCTCGAATACCTTCTCGATGCCGTCGCCGCCCAGGATCGCCGGTACGCCCATGAACAGGTTGTCGTAACCGTATTCGCCTTCCAGCAGCGCAATGACCGGGATGATCCGCTTCTTGTCCTTGAGGATCGCTTCCGTCATTTGGACGAGCGATGCGGCCGGCGCGTAGTAGGCGCTGCCGTTGCCGAGCAGGTTGACGATCTCGCCGCCGCCCGTCCGCGTGCGTCGCACGATCGCCTCGATGCGCTCCGCCGGGATCAGCTTCTCGATCGGAATGCCGCCGACGTTGGAGTAACGAACGAGCGGAACCATGTCGTCGCCGTGGCCGCCGAGCACGAAGCCGCGCACGTCTTCAACGGAAACGTTCAGCTCCTGCGCGATGAACGTGCAGTAACGGGCCGTGTCGAGCACGCCGGATTGGCCGATGACGCGGTTTTTCGGGAAGCCCAGCGTTTCGTTGGCCACATAGGTCATCGCATCAACCGGGTTGCTCAGGATGATGACGTAAGCATTCGGGCTGGTCGCTTTGATATTCTCGCAGACCGACTTTACGATGCCGGCGTTCGTGTTCACGAGGTCGTCGCGGCTCATGCCCGGCTTGCGCGCGATGCCCGCCGTGATGATGACCACGTCCGAGTCAGCCGTGTCTTCGTAGCTGGACGTGCCGATGATGTTGGCGTCCACGCCTTGCACCGGCGTCGATTCCAGCATGTCCAGCGCTTTGCCCTTCGTCGGGTTTTCCAGCTGCGGGATGTCGACGAGAACGACGTCGCCCAATTCCTTTTGCGCCAGCATGAGCGCGGTCGTCGCGCCCGTAAAGCCTGCACCCACGACGGTGATCTTATTACGCTTGATCGCCATGATTATTCCATACCTCCAATCACGAAGTGAATTCCCGGCTCATCGGCCGCTCTATCGTTATAAGCGTGGTGTAAGGGTTGTCCTGAAAATGGCCCGGCCATCGAGGAGGCAGCGTGTCCCCCGGAAAGTTTACGTCCTGCCTCTTGAACTCGTGTCATAACCATAAAATCTAACCAAAGTGACACGGGGGCAACAGCGGGTGGAGGGGGATACGACTGCCGGATCGAGGGCTTTTCGGGCCGCTTTGTTCGGACAATTCCCTTTAAACTACATGTTTTTGATAACTTGATCGGCGAACTCGGAGCATTTCACTTCCGTCGCGCCTTCCATCAGACGGGCAAAATCATAAGTAACCGTCTTGTTGTTGATCGACGTTTCCATGCCCTTGTAGATCAGGTCGGCCGCTTCCTGCCAGCCCAGATGCTCGAGCATCATGACGCCGGACAAAATGACGGAGCCTGGATTCACGACGTCCTTGTCCGCATACTTCGGAGCCGTGCCGTGCGTAGCCTCGAAGATCGCGTGGCCGGTCAGGTAGTTGATGTTGGCGCCCGGCGCGATGCCGATGCCGCCGACCTGCGCAGCAAGCGCGTCGGAGAGGTAGTCGCCGTTCAAGTTCAGCGTCGCGATGACGTCGAAGTCCGTCGGACGGGTCAACACCTGCTGCAGGGCGATGTCGGCGATCGCGTCCTTCACGATGATTTTGCCTGCCGCTTCGGCATCCTTCTGCGCCTGGTTCGCAGCGTCCGTGCCTTTTTCTTCCTTGATGCGGTCGTATTGTCCCCATGTGAAGGTCTTGTCCGCGAACTCGGTTTCAGCCACTTCGTAGCCCCAGTTCTTGAACGCGCCTTCCGTGAATTTCATGATGTTGCCCTTGTGAACGAGGGTGACCGATTTGCGGCCGTGCTTGATCGCATATTCGATCGCGGCGCGGACGAGACGCTTGGAGCCCTCGGACGATACCGGCTTGATGCCGATGCCCGACGTTTCCGGGAAACGGATCTTTTTGACGCCCATTTCCTGCTGCAGGAACTGAATCATCTTTTTCACTTCCGCAGAGCCTTCCGCGTACTCGATGCCTGCGTAGATGTCTTCCGTGTTCTCGCGGAAAATGACCATGTTGACCAGCTCCGGACGCTTCACCGGCGAAGGCACGCCGTCGAAATAACGAACCGGACGCAAGCAGGTGTACAGGTCAAGCTCCTGGCGCAGCGCCACGTTCAGCGAGCGGATGCCGCCGCCGATCGGCGTCGTGAGCGGGCCTTTAATGGCCACGATATATTCGCGGATCGCGGTCAGCGTGTCGTTCGGCAGCCATTCGCCGTATGTATTGAACGCTTTCTCACCGGCGAACACTTCGTACCAGGCGATTTTCTTCTGCCCGCTGTAGGCTTTCTCCACAGCCGCGTCCAGCACGCGCTTCGATGCGCGCCAAATGTCGCGGCCCGTTCCGTCGCCTTCGATGAAAGGCACGATCGGGTTGTTGGGCACTTGCAGCACACCGTTGTCAATCGTAATTTTGTCGCCTTCGGTCGGCAGGGCGAATTTCTCGAGTTGCATAGTAAGTATTCCTCCTTTGATTTGGGTAAACATAGCGCGACGGGGCCGGATGGCACAGCGCCGGCTGAAGCGGCGCGTGCATGCGGCAACCCGTCAGATTGCGGTTTCGGTTGGCGGATCGGCGGATTAGCGTTGTTCGATCGGTACGAACCGGTTGTTCGTCGGACCGGTATACTCGGCGCGCGGGCGAATGAGACGGTTGTTCTCGAACTGCTCGAGAATATGGGCCGTCCATCCCGAAGTGCGGCTGATCGCAAAAATCGGCGTAAACAGGTCGCGCGCGATACCAAGCGTAGTATACACCGAAGCGGAGTAGAAATCGACGTTCGGCTTCAGGCCTTTTTGGCCGGTTACGAGCTGTTCGATTTTCACGGACATTTCGTACAGCTCCATATTGCCCGTCAGCTTGCCCAGCTCGCGGGACATGTGCTGAAGATGCTTGGCGCGCGGGTCGCCGTTCTTATATACCCGGTGGCCGAAGCCCATAATCTTTTCCTTGTTGGCCAGCTTCTCGTTGATGTACGGCTCGACCTTGTCGAACGACCCGATCTCGTCGAGCATGACCATGACGGCTTCGTTCGCTCCGCCGTGCAGCGGCCCTTTGAGCGCGCCGATCGCGGACGTAACGCCGGAATAAATGTCGGAGAGCGTAGCGACGGTGACGCGCGCGGCGAAGGTCGAAGCGTTCAGCTCGTGATCCGCGTGCAGAACGAGCGCCTGGTCCAGCGCTTTCACCGCAACTTCGTCGGGCTCCTGTCCGGTAAGCATGTACAGGAAATTATAGGCGATCGTGGCGCCGGCCTGCGGAGCGAGCGGTTCCTTGCCGTCGCGAATGCGGGCGAAAGCGGCGACGATCGTCGGAATTTGCGCTTGCAGCTTGATCGCTTTCAGCACGTTCGCTTCAGGCGTCATGTCGTTCGCGTCCTTGTCGTACAGAGCAAGGCTGGAAACGGCGGTGCGGAGCGCGGCCATCGAATTCGTATCCGAAGGATACAGCTTCATCTGCTGAATCACTTCCGCCGGGATGGCGGCGTTTGCGCTCAATCGGTCGATCAGGCCCTTTAATTCGGACGAGGTCGGCAGCTTGCCGTACCAGAGCAGGTAGGCCGTCTCTTCGAAGGTTGCATGCTCCGCGAGCTCGTCGATGTTGATGCCGCGGTAAGTCAGCACGCCGTCGATGATGGAGCTGATCGATGAAGTCGTGGCGACGATGCCTTCAAGACCTTTGGTTGCTGTCATTTCACTCTCTCCTTTTGGACGTTCCCGCGGTCGGCCTTCAGTTCAGCGTAATGCGAAAACGCATACTTTTAACGTCAAGGTTCCCATCGCATTCGTCGATAATCCGTTTCGGTGCGGCTTGATCGGATAACATTCCTCATAATCATAAAGGATTTTGACCATGTTGTGAACAAAATCGGGCATAAAAATGCTTTATCGCCCACATAATTATTTTTACTCGCGCCGTCATTATGTATAGAAATTTGCCTAATATGATTGAATATTCTACAGCTTCCAATCGACAGAACCGTGGCGCGATCGATAGGCCTCACATGTTCGTCATGCGATTCTCTTCAAGAAGAGTGTCTTGTCGACATGGCCAATCTAAAATATAAATTCTGTCCATCAGCCAAATTATGCTGTAACAACCAGGCAATAGAATGGCTTGAGGGCGGTCGGATAATCCTCCAAGAATGGAGGATGATGCCTATGACAGTATTCGAGGCTTTATCGCTAATGATTGCATTTGCGACACTCGTATTACTGCTCAATAAACGGAAATAGACCGCCCCCCTGGTAAGGTTCGGTCTATTTCTGACTGCTTTATCCGATAGCCACCGCCCTTAAAAGCGGCTATTGCGCCGGGGGTCGTGTTCGCGCACGGCTCCCTTTGCATTGTACGCATTTCCTGCCTTTAATATAACACAGAGCGTGCTAAAAATAAAATATGCAAAAACGGCGTTCTTAGAAATTGTATATTTTATTGGTGCCGGCCGCAGCTGACAATTTCACATATGCCTCATATATTTTACCGTTCCTTGTCAAACTACAATCCCGCCCGCCGAAGTGGTAAAATGGCAATAATCATCGGAGCGAACGACAGCCGGGAACGGAGGCATACAGCACTATGGAACAGCAGCGCATGGGCATTATCGACATCGGCTCGAACTCGATCCGTCTCGTCATTTACGAGCGGACGCCGCAAGGCGCTTACCGCGTCATCGACGGCAGCAAGCAAGCGGGCCGCCTCAGCGAGCAAATCGACGGCGATGGCAAACTGAACGAAGCGGCCGTGGACAGGCTCGTCGGCACGCTTCACCGCTTCCGGCTGCTATGCTTCCTCCACAAGACGGACCGCATCCGCGCTGTGGCGACCGCCGCCATCCGCAATGCGGCCAACCGCGAGCATGTACTGCAACGCCTGGCCAAGGAAACCGGCTTGATGGTGGAACCGCTGTCCGGCAAGGAAGAAGCCGCGTACGGCTTTCTCGGCATGATCAATACGATGGAGGTGCGGGACGGCTTCCTGATCGACATCGGCGGCGGCAGCACCGAGCTGTCCCTTTTTCGCGGCCGCGAGCTGATTCGCAGCGTATCCTTCCCGTTCGGGGCCGTGAACTCGAGCCGGCGTTATGCGGAGAAGGGCAATCTGGACGACAAGTCTTTGTCCGAGCTCGAGTCGGTGCTGCGCAACGCGATCGAAGCCGAGCCCTGGATCCGCGAAGCGGCCGGCCTGCCGCTCGTCGGGATCGGCGGAACGGTGCGGACGCTCGCCAGGATGCATCAGGCGCAGATCAAATACCCGCTGCCCCAAACCCATAACTATGTCATGCGGCCGGAGGATACCGAGGCCTTGTTCGCTTCGCTGCGCGGGCTGCCGCTTGAAAAGCGCAAAAAAACACCCGGCCTCTCCAAGGACCGGGCGGATTTGATCGTGCCGGGCATCGCCATTCTCCGGACGTTCTTCCGGACGTGCCGGGCCGATCGCTATTTGATATGCGGCGCCGGCCTGCGGGACGGCTTGTTCTTCGACCTGGCGCTGCCCTCGGGAGGCCGCCTGGACGATCCGCTCGACTACAGCATCGCGAACATCGGCGCTCTGTATCCCGATGCGCCGCAGCCGCACGTCGACCAGGTCAACCGCCTGGCAGCCGCCTTGTACGACGAGCTCGCCCCGCGCTATCCGCTCGGCGGCGAAGCGGCCTGCTGGCTGAACGTCGCCTCCAGGCTGTTCCGGATCGGCGCCGGCATCGATTATTACCAATATGCGAAGCACACCTTTTATTTAATGGTCAACTCGCACCTGAACGGCCTCTCCCACCGCGGCATTCTCATTTCCGCGGCGGTCGCCTCCTATAAGAACAGGAGCGGGGCGCGCCAGCTTCATCATGCTTACAAACCGATTATGGACGATGACGATTTGGAAGCCGTCTATCGGCTCGGCACGCTGCTGCAGCTTGCCGTCGCGCTCGACCGCAGCGAATCGCAGCCGTTCGAAGGGCTCGAGGCCGACATCCGGTCGAATAAGCTGCTGCTGCGGCCGATCGGGCAGAACGGTCCGATGACGATGGAGCGCTCCGAAGTGGACGCTTTGGCGGACGATTTCAGGAAGGTGTGGGGCTTGACGCCGGTGCTCGAGAACGGGCGCTAGACGGGCTCCTTCCAGGTGGTGATGTCCTGCAGCGCGAACTGGCTGCGGAACGGAGGCAGCACGTTGTCGACCCGGGCGTACGAACCGTTCGGCTGCAGCTCGCGGGCTTTCACGTTATCGCGCAAATTGGAACGCAGAATATTGATCACGCTGCGCTTCAAATTCGGATCGAACACCGGGCACATCAGCTCGATGCGGCGGGTGAGGTTGCGCGTCATCCAGTCCGCGCTGGAGAGAAACACCTCTTCCTGCCCGCCGTTCCGTACATACAGCAGACGGGAGTGCTCCAGGAAGCGGTCGACGATGCTGATGACGCGAATATTGTCGCTGCGGCCGGGAACTCCGGGACGCAGGCTGCACACGCCGCGCACGATCAGCTCGATCTCCACGCCCGCTTGCGATGCTTCATAGAGCTTGTCGATCATGTCCTGATGGGAAAGCGAGTTCATTTTCGCGATGATATGCGCGGGCCTGCCGGCGAGCGCGTGCTCTTTTTCCCGGTTGATGAGCTCGAACAGCCGGTCGCGCAGGCCGCTCGGCGCAACGGCGACGGCTTTCCATTCATAGGGCGCGGAATAACCCGTAATCTCGTTGAATAAAGCGGACGCGTCGGCTCCGATAACCGGATGGGACGTAAACAGGCCGACGTCCGTGTACAGCTTGGCCGTATTGCCGTTGTAATTGCCCGTCCCGACATGAACGTACCGGCGCAGCCGGTTCGTCTCGCGCCGGACGACCAGCAGGATCTTGGCGTGCGTCTTGAGGCCGACCAGGCCGTACACGACATGGCAGCCGGCTTTCTCCAGCTGTCTGGCCCACGCGATGTTCCGCTCCTCGTCGAACCGCGCCTTCAGCTCGACGACGACGGTTACCTGCTTGCCGGCCTCGGCAGCCTTCGCGAGCGCCTGCACCAGCGTCGATTGGCCGCTCACCCGGTATAAGGTCATCTTGATCGCCAGCACATCCGGATCGTCGGCCGCCTGCAGCAGAAAATCATTGACCGCGTCGAACGATTCGTACGGATGATGGACAAGCACATCCCGCCCGCGCAGCACCTCGAACATGTCCTCCGTCTCCTCAAACTCGACCGGATACACCGGCGTAATCGGCGGGTAGCGGAGGCTTTCCTTGCCGGGCAGCGAGCCGGCGAACTTCATCAGGCTGCTTAAATCGAGCGGGCCGTCGATCTGGATCACATTTTCCCCGATTTCGAGCTCCTCTTGCAGGACCGAAAGCGCGTAAGGGTCCATCCCTTTGGCGATCTCCAGACGGACGGGAAGCCCCCGGCGCCGCTTGCGCAGCTCCTTCTCAATTTCCTCAATCAAATCCTCCGCGCCTTCCTCGTTGAGCGTCAAATCCGCGTTGCGCGTCAATCGGAACGGGCTGACGGAGATCGCTTCATAGCCGTTGAAAAGCGTGTCGATATGCTTTTCGATCAGCTCCTCAAGCAGCACGAATTCGATTTTCTTGCTGTTCTTGCGGCCCGGCACCTCCACGAAGCGCGGCAGAATGGAAGGCACCTGCACGATCGCGAAGTAAGGCTCCTCCTCGGCCGGATCTCCCTCCTGCCGCAGAAGCACCGCCATGTAGAGCTCCCTCGTATGTACAAGCGGAAACGGACGGCTTTGGTCGAACGCCATCGGCGTCAGCACCGGGAAAACGATCTCGGTGTAATACTCCTCCATCGCTTTCTCCTGGGCAGCGCCCAAATCCTCAATGGGGCGAAGCACGATGCCTTCCTTGGATAGTCCCCGCATGACGTCCCGATACGTTTTATACTGATCCGCCACCATTTCCGACGTCCGTTTCATAATCCGTTTCCAGAGGCCGGCCGGCGTGTAGCCGGTGAAATCGACCTTCTTGAAGCCGGCTTTGATTTGATCCTGGATACCCGCGACTCGCACGCTCATGAACTCGTCCAGATTCGACGATACGATCGCCAGAAATTTCGCCCGTTCCAGAAGCGGAGTGTCCGGATCCTGCGCCTCCGCCAGCACCCGCCGGTTGAATTCGATCCAACTCAAGTCACGATTGACATATTGGGACAACTCTCTCGACATCGACGATCCTCCTTCTGCATCTGTCCCCATTATGCGGCACAATTGTTCGCGCACCGTTAACGTTTTGTAAATCGGCGAAAAAAGGTAATCTGTCCTTGGCGTGAACCGCCCGTTTGAAGATGCTCGCCGGCAGCGGCAAAAGGCTCCGGCCTGCAGGATTAACGGCGGCGGATGAGCAAAGATCCGTCGCGCATTTTTTTCTCCAGCCATGCGAGCATGAGCGAGCGGTAAAAACGCCGGGTCGGAGGCAGCAGAAGCGTGATGCCGACGAGATCGGTAAGGAAGCCCGGCGACATCAGCAGGATGCCGCCGGCCAAGATGCACAAGCCGTCGAGCAGCGTTCTTCCGGGTATTTGGCCCGCTTGCGTCTGCCGCTGCGCTTCGGTCCAGGCTTTGCGCCCTTCCCGCCGCATCAGATAAGCGCCGGCGACGCCGCCCAGCACCATCAGCAGGAACGTCGCGGCCCCTCCGATCCAGCCTCCCATCGCAACGATGCTCCAGATTTCCAGGGCCGGCACCACGATAAACGCGGCGGCCATCCATTTCCCTTTTCCTCTGCGGGTTCTGTACGATGCCATATGCTCGTTAACCCCTCCTTAGGCGTGATCCGGATGAAGCTTTTCCAGCAGGGCAAAAAGCTCCGGGTCGGCTTTATTCAGCCTGACCGGTCTCCACTCGCGGTTTAGCCATACGTGCTTCGTGCCGCCGCGGACGAGCACTTCACCGGGCAGGCCGCTTTCGTCGGCCGCGGTTGCCGGCCATCGTTCATCGTCCGTTACCCGCCGGATTTGCGACTCGAACGACAGGCGGACGGCGGACAGTTCGCCGATGCGCGTGCACACGACCACGAGATCGTCGTAGCGGGCCGGCTTGCCGAACGAGGCTTGCAGCTCGGTAACCGGCAGCAGCAGGCCGCGCGCTTCGATGTCCTTGTATGCGACTCCCGCATGACGGATAAATTCGCTTCGCCCGATCTCGAACCAGTTCATGTAATTGATATGATAGACGACCGCCATCCGGTCGGTTTCCTGATAGCGGACGCGCAGCGGATGCACGTGCCAATGCGAAGCCATGATCCTCCCCCTCTGTGCATGGCGGTAAGCAAAAAAGTAAGCAAAAGAGCGACGGTGAAAGCACCATCGCTCCGTTCGTTGTCTCGTGTGCAAAGCGGTTTACAGGACGCTGGCTTGTCCGGTGTAGATGAACCCGTGCTCCGCGTACAGCGTCACTTCCATGCCGTCCTTCAACAGCTTCGTAGCGTTGCCCACGCCAAGAATGACCGGGATTCCGACATTCAGGCCGACGACGGCCGCATGGCTCGTAATGCCGCCCTGCTCGGTGATGACCGCGGCCGCTTTCTCGATAGCCGGCATATATTCGCGATCGGTCGACACCGTGACAAGAATCGCGCCTTTCGTCGTTTTGGCGATCGCTTCTTCCGGCGTGCGCGCTACAACCACTTTGCCGGTTGCCGCCTGGCTGCCGATGCCCTGGCCTTTGGCCACGAGATCGCCGACCGTGTGAATTTTGATCAGGTTCGTCGTTCCGGAAAGTCCGACCGGCACGCCGGCCGTAATGACGACCGTGTCGCCCAGACGGACAAGCCCGGTGCCGATTGCGCCGTTCACGGCGATATCGAACATCTCGTCGGTCGTGGAAGCCGATGTGCCGTGCGCAGGGATAACGCCCCACACAAGCTGCAGCTTGCGCATCACCTGCTCGACCGGCGTAACCGCGATGATCGGCGACTTCGGACGGTACTTGGAAATCATGCGGGCCGTATAGCCGCTTTCGGTGGATGTAATGATCGCGCTCGCATTCAGGTCCAGCGCGGAATTGGCCACCGCCTGGCTGATCGCTTCCGTAACGGATGTCTGCTGCGCATTGGCCTGCTTCGTGAAAATCTCGCGATAATGCAAGGCGGATTCCGCACGCTCGGCGATGCGGGACATCGTCAGCACGGACTCTACCGGATATTTGCCGGCAGCCGTCTCGCCGGAAAGCATGATCGCGTCGGTGCCGTCGAAAATCGCATTCGCGACGTCGCTCGCTTCCGCGCGCGTCGGACGCGGGTTGCGCTGCATCGAGTCCAGCATCTGGGTCGCGGTAATGACCGGCTTGCCTGCGCGGTTGCATTTCTCGATCATCGTCTTCTGAACGAGCGGCACCTCTTCGGCGGGAATTTCCACGCCGAGGTCGCCGCGCGCCACCATCAAGCCGTCGGACAGCTCGAGAATTTCATCGAGGTTGTCTACGCCTTGCTGGTTCTCGATCTTGGAAATGATCTGGATGTGGGAAGCGTTGTGACGCTCCAGCAGTTCGCGGATTTCCAGCACGTCGCTCGCTTTGCGGACGAACGACGCGGCGATGAAGTCAATGCCCTGCTCGATGCCGAAAACGATGTCGTTCGCATCCTTCTCGGTAATGCCCGGCAGCGAAATATGTACGCCCGGCACATTGACGCCTTTCTTGCTCTTGATCGGGCCGCTGTTGACGATCCGGCACTTGATTTCCGTGCCCTGCACGTCAACGACGGTCAAACCGATCAGGCCGTCGTCGATCAGAATCGTCGAGCCGACCTTCACATCCTGCGGCAGGTTGGCGTACGTGACGGGAATCCGGTTGCGGTTGCCTAAAATCTCTTCGGTCGTCAGCACGATATAATCGTCCTGGACGAGCTCGATCGGCTCCTCGGCCAGCTTGCCGAGTCGGATTTCCGGACCTTTCGTGTCCAGCAGGATCGCAACGGTCTTGCCGAGCTCCTTGCTCGCCTGGCGGATATTTTTGATCCGGTTGCCGTGCTCCTCGAAATCGCCGTGGGAAAAGTTCAGGCGCGCGACATTCATGCCGGCCATGATCAGCTTTTTCGTGTTTTCGAGCGATTCGCTGGACGGGCCGATGGTACATACGATCTTCGTTTTACGCATAGGTTGGTTTCCTCCGTTTATCTATTGCACCTACATTAACACCTTAAATAAAAGTACACGAAACGCCGTGTCCTGTACAGTGCGATTTGTCGCATTTCATCGTTTTTTGCGGCGCCGCTTCATGAGACGCTTCATTCCTCCGGCGAAGTCAAGCTTGCTGTTACGGTTAAAGCGGAGCCGACTCGATCGGTTCCTCGGCCGCTTCGGTCTCGGCGTGCCGCGTGGCGAACACGCCGATTTTGCGGAACTTCCGGTATCTGTCCTCGATCAACTGCTCGGGCGACATCGCCGACAATTCCCGAACGTGGCGCCATATCGCATCCTTGACCGCTTCCGCCTGCCGCGCGAGATCGCGATGCGCGCCTCCTTGCGGCTCGGGGATGATCTCTTCCACAATGCCGAATTCCTTCAAATCCTCGGCCGTTATTTTCATCGCTTCCGCGGCCTGGTCGGCCTTCGAGGCGTCCTTCCATAGAATGGACGCCGCTCCGTTGGGCGAAATAACCGAGTATATCGCGTTCTCAAGCATCAGCACGCGGTTGCCGACGCCGAGAGCCAGGGCGCCGCCGCTTCCGCCCTCGCCGATCACGACGCAAACGACGGGCACGCCAAAGGTCGCCATCTCGCGCAGATTGCGCGCGATCGCCTCCGATTGCCCGCGCTCCTCGGCCGTGTTGCCGGGGTAAGCGCCCTTCGTGTCGATGAAAGTGATGATCGGCCGCTTGAACTTGTTCGCCTGCTGCATCAGCCGCAGCGCCTTCCGGAACCCTTCCGGATGCGGGCTCCCGAAGAAACGGGCGATATTATCCTTCGTGTCCTTGCCCCGCTGATGCCCGATGACCGTCACCGGCATACCGTTCAGCTTCGCCAGGCCGCCGACGATCGCCAGATCGTCCGCAAACAGCCGGTCGCCGTGAAGCTCGATGAAGTCGGTGAACACCTCACCGATGAAATCAAGCGACGTGGGCCGCTGGTGGTGACGGGCGAGGTGCATTTTTTGAGCCGGCGTCAGCTCGCTGTACAGCTCTTCCTCGAGCTGCTTGCAGCGCTGCTCCAGCCGTGTGATCTCGTCGGAGAAATCGATGCCCTTCTCCTGGCCGAACTGCTTGAGCTCGTCTATTTTTTTGCGAAGCTCGGAAAGCGGCTTCTCGAATTCCAATCCGCCCGCCATCAGGCCTTCCCCCCCGTTGTAACGTGCATATCCAGCAGCTTGGTCAATGTCGCCTTCATGTCCTTGCGGTGGACGACCTTATCGAGCTGTCCGTGCTGGAGGTTGAATTCGGCCGTTTGGAAATTGTCGGGCAGCTTCTGGCGTATCGTTTGCTCGATGACGATCCTTCCGGCAAATCCGACGAGCGCCCCGGGCTCGGCCAAATTGTAGTCGCCGAGACTTGCGAAGCTTGCCGTGACGCCGCCCATCGTCGGATCGGTCAGCACGGAGATGAACAAGCCGCCGGCTCCCTGGAACTTGGCCAGGGCCGCGCTTGTTTTGGCCATTTGCATTAGGCTCAGAATGCTTTCCTGCATTCTCGCGCCGCCGGATGTCGAGAAAATGACGACCGGCATTTTGCGTTCATGCGCATGCTCGATCGCGCGCGTAATTTTCTCGCCGACGACCGAACCCATGCTGCCGCTGAAAAACGCAAAATCCATCACGGCCGCGACAACGGGAAAACCGCCGATCGTCCCCTCGCCGGTAACGACGGCATCCGGCAAGCCCGAATTTTTCTTCTGCTGCTCAAGCTTCGCGGCATAGCCCGGAAAACCGAGCGGATCTTCGGACAGCATGTCCGCGTCAAACTCGTCGATTCGCCCTTCATCCAGCGTTATGCCGATTCGTTCCCAGGCGCCGAGCCGAAAATGATGCCCGCAGGACGAGCACACCTTCAGGTTTTTCTCCAGTTCCTTACTGTATTGAATATTGCCGCATTTCGGGCACTTATTCATGAGCCCTTCGGGAATATCGCGCTTCGGCCGCTCGGAAGGGACCGTGGCGTATTTCTTTTTATGAAATAAATCCTTAAACATCGGGACACCTCTCAGGACGCAAAAGTATTGTGACGTTACGCGGCCGCACGCCTTCCGAAAGGCGCGTCTTGCTTCCGTTCCAAGGGCCGATAACGTCACAACCAGGGGCGGACCGTCAGGAATGAAGGATGGAATTCAGCACTTCCTGCACTTCTTCCAATTCTCCGGAAGGTACCAGTATCTCGTACTGCTGTTTGGATAGATTTATCGGACGGACCTGCACGAGAAAACCTTCCTCGGTAAGACGTTTCCGGATCGTCTCGGAAATTCTGGCCGTAGGAGCGATATAGATGACCGTCCACATGAATGGTACCCCCTAAAACAGTCGGAATGAGGCTTTTATATTGTCATAATGATAGCACAAGTCTTCTTGAAACCGCAACGTATGCGGCTTTGCGCAAGCGGCGGGAAAGCCACCTGAAGCCTTGAACGGCAAGCCTTCCGGCGTTCGGCGAGCCGTTCGTCGGCCGTCTGGTCCGGGCTTGCGGTCAGGGCTGTTCGGGCAATTGATAATTCCGTGCCCGGGGATCCTTGTGAGCGATGCGCGCGGAAGCGGCAGCCGCCAATCCGGCGACCAGATCGTCCAGAAACACATGGATTTTTCCGCCTTTTCCGTTAAGTCTCCCGATAACCCCGGGCTTCACCTTGTCCAGGTAACCGAAGCTTGTCAGCCCGATCATTCCGTATACGTGGACGATGCCGAGCGCAACCGTTTCATCTACGCCGTACAGCGATTCGTCCGCCTCCATCATTTCCTGCAAAGGCTTGGGCAGCAGCCCGCGCTCCGCGAGCTCGTCAAGCGCAATGCCCGTGTACAGGACATACTGCACCTCTCTTTTGCCCAGCACGGCCCTGACGCTCTCCGCGCATTCGGCCGTCGTCAGCTTGTCGTTATAGGGGCGCTGCAGCTCATGAACGATATCCGCCACCTCTTGAACGGTCACGCCCCGCCGTTCGAGCCATTTCTCCATTGCATCGCTCAACCGCATCCCTCCGTTCGCGCGCCCGGGTCGGGCGCGCCCAGCCATTTGGATAGCTGTGTGTTTCCTAGCTATATGCACGACCGCCGCCGGATGTGCATGAAAATTGGAGTAAGCGCTCTCAAGCGGTAAAAGCCCGCCGGAGCATCCCGTCTCCACGGCTGTGCCCCTGCAACGTCCACTGGCGGTTGTTGCCGCTGAGACCGGACTTTGCCCGCTCTCACGTTACTTTTTCCGCCGAAGCGGCGCCCAACTGGGCTATGCTTTATTTCACAACCGCCGAGCCTTTGCCCAGCAGCTTCTCAATGTCGCCGATCAACGCCGGCGACGGCTTGACCCGCCCCTTGTCGGACAGCGCGATCGTCTTCTGCTCCCGTTCATAGAAAAGGACCGTGTCCAGCGGACCCGCGTGCGCGGAAAGCAGCTGCTTCAGCTTGGCCAGCAGCGCGGGCTGCTCGCGGTCGGCAGCGATTTTGATGAACAGCCGCTGGGGCCGGCCGGAGGGATTTCGCTGCGGCGGAGCTCCCGCATTATGCTTAGCCCCACCAGCAACAGCAGCCGCAGGCGCACCAGCTGGCGCACCAGCGCCAGCACCGGTAGTCGCGCCAGGACCAGCGCCAGCATCGGCACCAGCACCCGCAGCAGTCGCCGCCGGACCCGACGCACCGCCGCCGGTGCCTCCGGCTGCCGGTCTGCCGGCGGACGCTCCCCTCTTCCCGGCGTCTTGCTTCCTTGGACCGCCTTCGGTTGACGGCCTCTCGGCAAGCTTCCCGGCCGCGCGTGCCGGCTGTCCCGCATCGGGCCGAACCGCGGCCTGACCGGACGGCGGCTCCACCCGCTCCCGATCCGGCGCACGGCCTGCCGAAACCGCCGGGCCGTCCTGCATCCGGGAGCGGGCCGAACGACCGCGGGCCTGCCGCTGCAGCCTTCGCACCTGGCCGGCCAGATCGGTCCGATCCAGCGGCACGACATCCTCCACGATCAGCTTGAAATCCTCATCCTGCTGCTGCACGACGACCTGGACCAGAATCAGATTGCCTTTAGCCAGCAATTCCTGCGCCCGCTTCCAGACGCTTTGGAACACAACGGCCTCCACCCGCACGATGCGGTCCTCCAGCTCGAGGAAGCCCATCGCCTGGCCTTTCCGGTTCGTAAACGGCTTGACCGAGACGATCATCGCCGCCGTCACCGCGTTCGATTCGTCCGGCGCTTCGGCAAGGCCGTACAGCCTGTCGACCCCCAGCGCCCCCAGCTCTTCCTCCCGCTCATCGAGCGGGTGCCCCGACAAATACAAGCCGAGCAGCTCCCGCTCGAATTCGAGCTTCTGGCCTTGCGTGAACGGCCGCACATCCGGAAGCTCGACGTCCCAGTTCCGCACCTCATCGAAGCCGAACAGCTCGATCTGCAGCTCCTCGCGCTCCTTGCGCCACTTGGCCGCCGCCTCGATCGTCTCATCAAGCACCGCGAGAATCTGGGCGCGGTGCCCCTCCAGCGAATCGCAGGCTCCCGCCTGTATCAGCGACTCGATCACCCGCTTGTTCGCCACCCGCAGGTCGACGCGCCGGCAAAGGTCGAGCAGGCTGTCGAACTTCCGCTCGGCGCGCGCCGTCTTAAGCGCCTCGATCGCCTGCGTGCCGACGTTCTTCACCGCGGCAAGCCCGAAGCGGACGGCGCCTTCGACCGGCGTGAACGACACGCCGCTCTCATTGACGTCCGGCGGCAGCACCGCGATCCCCATCCGGCGGCACTCGTCGACGTATTCCGCCGTCTTGCGCTGGTTGCCCGTCACCGAAGCCAGCATCGACGCCAGGAACGGGATCGGGTAATGGGCTTTGAGCCATGCGGTTTGAAAAGCCAATACTCCATAGGCCGCCGCGTGCGCCCGGGGAAAGCCGTAGTCGGCGAACCGGACGATCATGTCGTACACGCGGTTCGCGTCCTCCTCCGCATAGCCCTGCTTCAGGCTGCCGCCGACAAAATGCGCCCGCTCCTCGTCCAGCACCTCGCGTTTCTTCTTCGAAACCGCCCTGCGCAGCAAATCCGCTTCGCCGAGCGAAAAGCCCGCCATCACCGAGGCGATCTGCATGATCTGCTCCTGATAGACGATGATGCCGTACGTGTCGGTCAGAATCGGCTCCAGCGCCGGATGAGGGTAGCTCACCGTCTCCAGGCCGTGCTTCGCCGCGATATATTTCGGAATAAATTCCATCGGGCCCGGACGGTACAGCGCCAGCACCGAAACGATATCCTCGAACGACGAAGGCTTCATATCGCGCAGCACACGCCGCATCCCCGCGGATTCCAGCTGGAAAATGCCCGTCGTCTCGCCGCGCCCGAGCATCGCGTAAGTTGCGGGATCGTCGTCGGGCACGGTGCGGAAATCGATGTCGCGGCCGTACAGCTCCTTCACCCAGCGGAGCGTGCGCTCCAGAATAGACAAGGTGCGAAGCCCGAGAAAATCCATCTTGAGAAGGCCTACCGCCTCAAGGTATTCCATCGAATATTGGGTCAGCGGCGCCGAATCGCCGCCGCTCTGCAGCGGGACGTGATGCGTCAGCGGCTCCTTCGAGATGACGACGCCGGCGGCGTGCGTCGAGGCGTGGCGCGGCATTCCTTCGACCTTGAGCGCCGTCCGGATCAGCTCTCCCGTCTTCGGGCTGCGCTCGCAGGCTTCCCGAAGCTCCGGGCTGACGTTCAAGGCCGCTTCCAGCGTCATGCCGAGCTGGTTCGGAATCAGCTTCGCCGCCCGATCCACCTCCGCGTAGGGCACGGCAAGCGCGCGGCCGACGTCGCGAACGGCGGCGCGGGCGGCCATCGTGCCGAACGTGATGATCTGCGCCACATGCTCCTCGCCGTATTTGGCCGACACGTAGGCGATCACCTCGTCGCGGCGCTCGTCGTTGAAGTCGATATCGATATCCGGCATCGTAATGCGCTCCGGATTGAGAAACCGTTCGAACAGCAGCTTGTATTTCAGCGGATCGACATCCGTAATGCGCAGCGTGTAGGCGACAAGGCTGCCCGCCGAAGAGCCGCGGCCCGGGCCGGTCCGGATGCCCCGCTCGTGGGCGAAGCGGATGAAGTCCCAGACGATCAGAAAATAATCGCTGAAGCCCATGCTCTCGATGACCGACAATTCATAGTCCAGCCGGCGCTCCGCTTCCGACCGGAACGCCGCATCGCTCTCCCATTCCGGCGTATCGCCGTACCGGGCGGCCAGACCTTCACGGCACAAGGATCGCAAATAGGAAGCCGACTCGGCTCCTTCCGGCAGCGGGCCGAACACCGGCAGCGGCGCACGGCCGAATTCGAGCTTCAGCTCGCATTTCCCGGCGATCCGCACCGTATTGGCAAGCGCCTCCGGGACATGACGGAACATCTCGGCCATCTCCTGCGCCGACTTCAAATAAAGCTGGTCGGTCATAATCCGCATCCGCGCTTCGTCCTCGACCGTCTTGCCGGTGCCGATGCAAATCAGCACATCCTGCACGGCCGCGTCCTCCGGCTGCAGGTAATGGACGTCGTTCGTCGCGGCGAGCGGGATGCCCGTCTCGTCGGCGAGGCGGAGCATGCCGGCCAGCACCTTTTTCTGATCCAGCATGCCGTGGTCCTGAAGCTCCAAGTAGAAATCGCCGCCGAACATCGTCTTGTATCTAAGCGCCGACGCGCGCGCCTCCTCGTACCGGTCGTGCAGCAAATGCTGCGACACTTCCCCCTTCAGGCACGAGCTCAAGCAAACAAGGCCGTCCGCATGGGCGGCAAGCGTCTCGAGATCGATCCGCGGCTTATAGTGGAACCCTTCCAGATGACCGATCGAGCACAGGCGCATCAGATTGCGGTAACCGGCCGTGTTCTTGGCGAGCAAAATCAGATGGTAGATCGGGCTTTCCTTGCGGGCGCCCTTATCGAACCGCGAGCCGGTCGTCAAATACATCTCGCAGCCGATAATCGGCTTGATGCCCGCGGCCATGCAGGCCGAATAGAAGGGAACGGCGCCGTACATGACCCCGTGGTCGGTCAGCGCCAACGCCTTCATCCCGAGCTCCGCCGCCTTGGCCGTGAGATCGCGGATGCGGGCGGCGCCGTCGAGCAAGCTGTATTCGCTGTGAACGTGCAGATGCACGAATTCGTCTTCGCGGATCATCGTCATCCGTTCCTTCCGTTGCATGTTCGCATTCTGTTCCCCTTTATCTTATCATAATATGCCCCCCTTCGCCCATAGAATAATAGAGGAACGCCGGACAAGCGCCGGCTCATTCCGAATTTCGGAAGGAAGGGGAACGGGGTGCGAAATTTGAATCTGTTTTTATCCAAGGCAGCGCTCGATTTTTTCATTGCCTTCGGCGTCGTCATCGGCGGCTCCTTGCTGGCGGCGGTCGGCTCGGTGCTCGTCTCATGGCCGCCGGCCTCCACCATGCTTGACACGGCGATGAGGCTGAAAATATGGGCGATCGTCGCGGCGATCGGCGGCACGATCGATCCGGTCCGGGTCATCGAATACAATGTGCTGGAAGGGCACCTGTCGCCGGCCGTGCAGCAGATCCTGTTTATCGTCTTCGCGTTTTTCGGCGCTCACATGGGGACGGAGCTCGTGCGGTGGATTTGCCGCGAGGCGGTGTAGCCGGTGCGCGTGCCGCCGTTCGACCGGTTCCGCCGGACCGGCCAGACGCTCGGCGTCTTCGTGCTGGGCGCCGTCATCGGAGCCGCCGCCTACAACGGCCTCTCCGTCGCCAAATTCGAAGCGCTCGTGAACCAGATCGGGATGCTGGAGGATCAGCTCGGACAATACGAGCAGGAAATCAGAAAGCTGGCGTTGTACAAAAATCAGCACAGCGTCATCAAGACCGTGCTCGTGCATGTGGAGGAAAGCCGGACACCGGGCGAGCCGAAACGGCAGTCGCTTGACGCCGTATCCGAGGCGGCGCTCAAGAAAAGTATCAAAGAGGATCTGGAGGTGTTTGTCGGACGCAGCATCTACGACATCGACGCCGACGCCCGCTTCGCCCGGCTGCTGCTTGACGGTAAAGTGTACAAGGGCGTAACGGGGCGCGATTACCTTGTCGAGATCAAGACGGTGCTCGTCGTGGACAACACGCTGCGCGTCTGGGTGACCGCCAGGCCGCGCAGTCCGGCTTGAACGCCTTCTTCAGCGCCGGCCGGCGGGACGGCTAGAGCCCTCATGCGCTTTCTGTTACAATGGGGCCATGACCTCAAGTCCAAAGGAGAGACGATCGATTCATGGCAATGTTGCAATGGCTGCTCTCAGGGGGCATCATAGTCACCCTGCTGCTTACGGTTTTCTTCAGCTATAAATCCCGGCGCAACGCCGACGGCAGGCTGCGCGACCTGTATGCCGCGCGGACGAACATCTGCATGGGCTTCATGCTTGTCTTCATGGCGCTAATTCAAATGATATTGTTTCCGGGCTCTTCGCTGCGCGTCATCGTCGGCGCCGTGTTCCTGCTGCTCGGCCTGTTCAATCTGTTCGCCGGCTTGAAAAATCACGGCTTGTTCCGGTCGCCGAAATAAGCGGTAAGCACGGCGTCACAGCGGATCGATCATCTGCGCCGCCAGCAACGCTTTGGCGGCCAAGCCGTGATCGTCGTGCAGCTCCATCTCCACCTTGGCCGACTTCCGGCTCAGCTCCATGACGCGCGGGAGAATGGTCACTTCCGCATCGATCTGCACCGGCCTGACGAAATAGGCGGTCATGCTCTCGACCACGTGGTCCCTTTTGCCCAAGTCGGTGATCAGCCGGCGCGACGCTTGCGACAGCAGCGTCGCCAGCGCGCCCTCGGAAACCGTTCCGAGCGGACCCGACATCTGCGGCGTAATTCTGCCTTTATAAACCGCGACCGTATCTTCACCCGCCTTCTCCTCGGTGAACCCGCTCCACATCAGATCGTCGAACGTCTCGCCCGATTGCGTCTGCTTGCCCGCGAACTGCATCGCCCGAGTAATATCCGCCCTGGAGACGACCGCGAGCAGCCGGCGCTGCTTGTCCACAATCGGCAGCAGATCGATCCCTTCGCTCGTCATGCGGTGCGCGGCGGATACGACGGGCAAATTCGATGGGGCCGTGATCGGGCTGCGCGTCATCCGTTTATCGACCGGAAGCCCCGGCGGCGAGCCGGCCGCGTCCTTCGCCGTTATCATGCCGACGACCCGATTCCATTCGTCGACGACGGGGAAGCGGGTTTGGCCCGTCTGCTGCAGCAGGCGCGAGAAATCTCCCACCGTCTGTCCCAAGCGCAGCACATCGGGTGTGCCGCCGAAGGCGACGATATCCTCGATCAGCATAATTTTGCGTTTGATCAGACGGTCGTACATCGCCCGATTGATCATCGACGCCACCGTATACGTATCGTGCTTCGATGAAATGATCGGAAGGCCGCAGTCATCGGCAAGCCGCTTGACATCCTCCGCCGTGTCGAAGCCGCCGGTAATAAGCACGCCCGCTTGCTGCTCGAGCGCGCGCCGGTGGGCGCTGTCGCGGTTGCCGACGATGAGCAGGCTGCCGGCGTCGATATAGGACACCATCGCATCCAGCTCCATGGCCCCGATCACAAACTTGTGAAGCGGCTTGCCCAGCCCGTGCGCTCCGCCGAGCACATGGCCCTCCACGATATCCGCCACTTCGCCGAAAGTCAGCCGGTCGAAGCGGCCGCGCTGCTTTTTCTCGATCCGAACCGTCCCGATCCGTTCCTTGGTGCTCACATACCCGGCATTCTCCGCTTCCTTCAGTCCGCGATAAGCGGTTCCTTCGCTGACGCCGAGCTCTTTGGCGATCGCGCGGACGGAGAGGCGCGTTCCGATCTTCAGCCCCTTGATGTAGTTCAATATTTTCTCATGCTTGGTCAATGCGTCGCCCTGCGGGTCGATCGGGGTCATCGGGAGTTCCTCCGTTTCCTGCGCCGGGCGTCTCCTGTCCGGCGGCGGTACAAAAAATTATTTTCATTTTACCAAAAAAAAAGTAAAGTAATAGATAGCAAACATCGTTCGTCGACACTTTTCGACGATAACGAACGCCCTCTTGAGGAGTTTTTCATGAAAGCCATAATTGCAGCACTGGAGCTTCTGCTCCTGTTTTCGATACCGCAAGCGATTGTTTTATTAAGATTCGCCTTTGTTTTCCTCGGCCTGCCGGTCCGGACGATGCTGGATCGCCGCATGCTGCTGTTTGCCTTAACCGTATCGGTATTGGTCGATATCAGCTTTTTCACCATGCCCATGTACGTGCATCCGATTGTCGCAATCGTAATTTTCACCTTCGTCGCGCGGCTTTTCTTTCCGGTATTGCATAATTGGAAGTCGCTGCTGCTCGTCGTTTTTCTCAATTTCTCGGCGTCGTGGATCAGCGAGCTGGGCGGGGTGACCATCGCGCAGTATTTCATCGACCCGATCGCGCTGCGGGAAGGTCCTGCTTATTACAAGGCGATTTTTCTGCTGCCGATCGTTTTCTTGTTTGCCGTTGCCGCGCGGCTGATGGAGAAGCGCCGTTTTCATCCCGGCAGGCGAATCGCCCGCTTTCTGCAGGAAGCCAGAAATACGCCGATCCTCTATTTCATGCTGCTGATTTTCATCCAGACCCTGATGCTAGCGTTATTTTTCACGACAAGATTCTGGAGCCGCTACGAAGAAGTGGCTCAGGCATTATTCTACCTCGGGACCGTGACCATTCTCGTCGTTTCGTTCCTGACGCTCAGATTGATCGTGAAAACGCGGGACGAAGCGATTCAGACCACCCAAACCGCATTTGTCGGCGACCTCATGCAGGTGTTCACGACGATCCGCGGACAGCGGCACGACTTCATCAACCACGTCCAGGTCATGTACTCCATGCTGAAGCTGAACAAGCACGAGCAGCTTCGTCATTACATGGAGGAAGTGGTCGAGGAAATCCAATCGGTCAACAAGCTGGCCGACGACATCCCCGACACGGCGTTCGGCGTGTTCCTGAAGGCGAAATCCGCAATCGCCATGGATAAAAAGATCCGGTTCGACTTCGACGTATCGGAGCTCCCGCAGTCTTTCTCCGCCGTCAAAAGCATCGACCTCGTCCGCATCGTCGGCAATCTGGTCGACAACGCCTTCGACGAGGTCATGAAGCTTCCCGCCGTCGAGCGCCGCGTCTCGCTCCGAATCCGCATCGATCACGACGAGTCGGTGGTCATTACCGTGTCCAATCCGGGGGAGCCGTTGTCGGTATCGCATCAAAAGGACATTTTCTCTCCGGGCTTCAGCACGAAAAAAGGCGACCACTCCGGGCTCGGCCTGCCCATCGTCATCGAGCGGACAAGGCATTACGGAGGCCAGGTGGAGGTCGGTCACAGCGAAAAGGAAGGCGTCATCTTTTGCGTTCGTATTCCGGTCGATGCCTCGGGTATCGGCTGACGAATGGAAGGAGGTGCTTTATGAGGTTTTCCTACGAGGTGCTGCTGCTGCTCTCTATTCCGCAGACGTTTGCGGTCACATGGTTCGTATTCCGTTTGTACGGCGTGACGGTTAAACGATTTTTCCGGCGGACATGGTGGTTTACCGCGACAGGCTCCGTGCTGCTCAATATCGGGTTTCTTACGCTTCGGGTGGAAATCCACCTGATCGTGTCCATTGCGCTGATGTTCGTCCTGCTTCATCTATTCTACCGGGAGCTTCGGTGGCGAACGAAGCTGCTGCTCTTGGCCACCTTCTATGTCTGCGCATTCATTTCCGACATCGTAGCGCTTGCGCTGTTGAGCGATCTCGTGCCTTATGAAACCCTCAGGACCGGACCGTTCTATTACAAGTTTCTGCTATGGCCTTTCTTCGGCGCGTTTGCGGCGGGGGCGGCCGTGATGGAGCGCCGGCGCTGCCATCCCGCGGCCCGTCTTGCCGGTTATATCGGGGAGGTCGGAGATACGCACGCGCTCTCCTTTCTTCTGCTTCTCGTATTTCAACTGATCGTGCTGTCCACTTCGTTTGTGCTTCCGAACCTGCTGGACCGTCCCGTTTATTCGGATGCCTTGTTTGCGATCGGCATCGTCTCCGTGCTTACGGTCACGGCCATGGCAGCCCGTCTGATCGTCTGTAGCCGCCGCCGGGCGATCCGTCTCGCGCAATCCGTGTATGTGGACGAGCTTCTGCGGCTGTTCGCTTCGTCGCGCAGCCACAAACAAGACTTCACCGCCTATGTGCGGACGATGCAAGCGATGCTGAAACAGGGCAAAACAAAAGATTTGGCTGCCTACATGGAAGAAGTCGTCGACGGCATCCGTATCGTGTCCGAGCAGACGGCCGCGAAAGCGATTCCCGAGCTGGCCGCCGTTATCCACGCCAAGCAAGCGGCGGCCGCGGATAATCTCATCGAATTCGAGGTGCGGATTCCGGCCCTTCCCGCGCAGGAATTGTCGGTTCGGACGATCGAGCTCGTCGGCATGACCCGCAAGCTGCTCGAGCATGCATATGAAAGGGTGATCCTCCTTCCCTACAACAGCCGCAAAATGACGCTGGACATTTACGGTGAAGAAACGCATTTGGTCATCCGCGTCGGCAGCCCGCCGAGCACGAAAGCGGTCGTCCCCATCAAGGTCGGCGAGCGCCATATCGACATGGTCAGAAAGCAGGCAAAACGCTGCCGCGGCGACCTGTCGGCGGCTCTCCGAGCCGACGGCGGAACCGATTATTACCTGCGGCTGCCGCTTGCTTCTCCGGTAACCGCCCCTTGAGACCAACTGGAGGAGAAGTGTTTCGGTTTCACGGTATGCAACATTGTCATGGTCATCCCCTCGTCTTATGAATATCAAGGGCCAGAAGATAAATTCCTTCCGCCGGATCGGCGGCGGCTTTGCTCACCAGCCGGTCCATTCCCGCGGCTTCGAATCGTTTGATGAGGCTGCCCGTCAGCCGGGAGGCGTTGAAGACTCCTCCCGACAGGTAGATCGGAATGCCGCCCCCGAGCCGCGCGCTAATGGCGCTGCTTAAATCAAACAGATGGCCGGCGCCTTCTTCCATGATCCGGACGGCTGCAGCGTCTCCCTTCACCGCCCACTCGTCGACGATCGGGACCAGCAGGGCAAGATGCTTGTCGGCGATCTGCCCGGAATGGATGGCGGCAAGCAGGCGAGTTTCCCCCCTGACCTGCAATGCTTCCAGAATCGGATGTTCCATCCCCGTCGTTTCCGTAAGGCCAGCTTGAGATTTTAGAACGGTCCTCACGGCTTCGAGACCGATCCAATACCCGCTGCCTTCGTCACCCAGCAGGTGGCCCCAGCCGCCGAGGCGGATCGATTGTCCCTCCCGGTTTCTTCCGTACGCGACGGTTCCGCCTCCGCTGATCACCACGATGCCCGGATCGCCTTTCGTGACGGAATACCAGTTGCCCCAGTAATCCGGCACGATTCGCAAACCGGCCAATTCGAATCCCGGGCAGGAGAGCACATCCTCGATCGCCTGAGGGATGGCCGTGGTATCATCGTGATAACCGGTCAAGCTGAAGCAAATCGTGACGGCATCCCGCATGCTTAATGCATTCAGCCGATCGCGGACATTCGCCGCCATGGACCGGTAACTGTCAAGTCCGCCTGTTTTGGCGTAATGGATGACCGGCTCATCCGTCCACCGGTTCACGATCTGTCCGTTGCTGTCATAGATGACGACCGACGTCTTGGTTTGGCCTCCGTCAACGCAGACCGCTAACATGGTCCTCACTTCCCTCATTCAGCCGAGAGAGCGGCTCCGCATAACGTTTTGTAATAAACACGGTATCCGTGATGGCAGTGCCGACGACCACGAAATAAGCGCCGGCGCGGATGGCCTCTTGCGCCTGATCCGGCGATGCCACATGGCCTTCGCATACCGTCTTGATCCCGGCCTGGGCCAATCTCCTGACCAGGTCGATGTCCGGCAGGGGACGGTTCATGCTCTGCTCCGTATATCCGGACAAAGTCGTACCGACCAGATTTGCCCCTAATTCCCAAGCACGGACGCCTTCTTCGAAGGTGGAAATGTCAGCCATGACCGGCGTGTTCAGGTTCATCCGAATGTCCTGAATCAGTCTCTTGAGCACCTCGGTGTCCGGATGATTTTGAAAGGTGGCCTCCAAAGCGACGATATCCGCGCCTGCTTCAATGATGGCCTTGGCGTGATCGAACGTCGGAGTAATGAAGAAACGCTTGTCATACTGGTGAACCTTGAATATCCCGATGACGGGAATGCCCACGATTTTCTTGATTTCACGGATATGTTCGACTCCGTTGGCCCGAATCCCGACGGCACCGCCGAGCTCGGCGCTTCTGGCCAAAGCGGCGATGGCGGCAGGATCGTTCAACGGATGATCAAAGTGAGCCTGGCAGGAAACGACGAGTCCGTTCTTCATGCTGTCCAAAACATTAACAGCTCCTTTGCAAACGCTTAATAGAGGTTCTTGCTGATCGCTCTCGCTGTTCTCTGGATAGTATCCAAGGCGGTTTGTCCCAGCTGCTGCAAGACATGCTCGAATAAAATATCGAGTATGTGCAATTGCGGAATCGTCGACGTAAACGCGCTTCCTTCCGCCGGTTTGGCGCGGGAGGAGCTTAGCAGCACGACGTCAGCGTACTTGGTTACCGGCGATTTGATATGGCTCGTGATGCAAACCACCTTCACGCGGTTGTCCTTGGCGATTTTGGCGATGTCGACGATGTCCACCGTACTTCCTGATACGGAAATCAATACGGCGACATCTTCCATGTTCATCAACGCGGCCTTAACGGGGCCCAGATGGCCGTCGGTTACCGATTCCACCGGCAATCCCGTGCGGATAAAGCGGTACTTGGCGATTTCAGCGGAAAACCCGGATGAACCTACGCCAAAGAAGACGATCCGCCGGGCTTTAAGGATCATGTCCGCGGTGGCCTCAATATCGGCTTCCTGCAGCAGGGAGGTTGTCTCTTCGATGCTGCGGATGTTCTTCTGTTTGACATTTTCGGTAATTGCGCCGGGTCCGGAAATCGGTTCGGCATCATAATCCGCATCCAGCTCTTGGGCAAGCGCCAGCTTGAATTCCTGGAATCCCTTATAACCGACATGCCGGCAGAACCGGAGCACGGAGGTCTCCCCGACTTCCGCCTTCTCCGCGAGATCCGTCAGAGAATCATAGATGATATTTTTGACTTTGCTCAGCACGACGTCCGCTACTTTCTTCTCCGCCTTGGTGAGCAAGGGATAGATACTCCGAATGTAAGCAATGACGTTGCCGGCTTGGGGGGTTGCTTTCGCCATCCGAAACGGCCTCCTATCGACTGTTCGTTATCCTTTAACGGCTCCCATCGACAGCCCGCTGACCAAATACCTTTGCGCGAAAAAGGTGAACAGCAGCGGCGGGAGAATCGAGAGGATCGTCGCAGCCGAGATGTCCCCCCATTTGATCCCCCAACTGGTGATGAACATGGTCGAGCCCAGCGTAACCGGCGTCGATTTGTTCAGAGAGATGATAACGGCAAACAGGTAATCGTTCCACGAGAAAATGAAAGTGAGAATGGCCACGGACGCAATTCCGGGAGCCATGAGGGGCAGCACAATCCTCCACAAAATCTGATAAACGCTGCACCCGTCTATTTTGGCGGATTCTTCGATCTCGTAAGGCAGTTCTTGTAAAAATCCTACCATAAGGATAAGTCCCAAGGGAATATTCAGAAAAATATTAATGAGCACAAGACCCGTAATCGTGTCGAGAAGCCCCAGATATTGAAACATCAAGTAGTAGGGAATCGCGAAAACGATCGGCGGAAACAGCCTGAGCGACATGGAAAACGGCAGCAGCTTGCGCTGACCGAAGTTCATCCGGACCATGGAGTAGGCGGACGGCAGCGCGATGAGCACGACGAACAGGCTCGTGAACACGGATAAGAGAATACTGTTTCTGAAATAGTTCGGAAAATCGTAGCCGGCCGCGTACAGTACATTCCGATAGTGCTCCCAGGTCGGAGAGAACAGGAACTTCGGCGGGAAAGAATTGATGTCCGCGGTTGTCTTCAGGCTCGTCCAGAGCGTGTTCAGCAAAGGAATGACCAAAATGAAGGCGATCACGGTGACGGACAGGGTGTAAATCCAAGGGTTGCCTTTCTTCACGTATTCCCCCTCCTCTTATTTGCCGAGTCTGCGGATGAAGAAAGGTATGAGCATCAGCAGGATCAGGGCGATGATGACCGAAGAAGCGGCCGCCGTGCCGATGTTGCCGGATTTGAAGGCCGTCTCATAAATGTAGATGCTGGCGGTTTTAGACACGTTGCCGGGGCCTCCGTTCGTGAGAACATAGATGACGTCGAACGTCCGGAAGGCGTCGATCCCCCTCAGGAATGCCGCGATGAAAAAAATCGGCGCGATCACCGGAAGGATGATCTGAAGAGTCGTTCTCCAATAGGAAGCGCCGTCCACCGCCGCCGCCTCGGACAGGCCCCGGTCGACGGACTGCAGGCCGGAATAAAGGATCAGAAACGTAAAAGGGACCCATTGGATCACGTCCAATATCATGAGAAGTCGCACAACGATGTCCGGATCGAAGAGATTAACTTCCAGACCCAGCCTGGACAGAAAGTAGGTTGCGACGCCGTTGTTTTCGTTAAGGATGAGCCGGAACATAATGCCCATGAGCGACGGTGCCACCATGATCGGCAGAAGCACCGTGCTGAGCAGAATCCGCTTGCCGGGGAACGCGCGGTTGAACAGGAGAGCGAGCAGGAATCCGAATACGAGCTCAACCGCCGTTACCGTCAGCGCGAACTTCAACGTAAATCCGATGGAATGCCAGAAGTCCCGGTCCTTCAAGATATCCAGGTAGTTGGCGAGTCCGCTGAAATCCGGGGTCTCCTGTCCGAGCGAAACATTGTGAACGCTCAGATATATCGCGTAACCGGTCGGAAACAACACCATCAGCAGGAAAAACAATAGCAGAGGCGCGGCCAAAATCCACTTCGCTGCCTTGTCTGAGCTCAACATGTCCAACACCTCTTCCTTACACTAAACAATGGGATAAAGGGGAGACGGCTCCCCTTTACCCGTGTCCGGTTTATTTGTTCAGCAGCTTGCTTACTTCTTGCTGCGCTTTGGCAAGGGCTTTGTCCGTGTCTTCCTGGCCTACCCAGGCGCCGCTTAACGCTTCGGCCAGCTTCTGAAGAATCGGCTGCGTCTCGGCCAGAATCGGCACCGAGTAGCCGTATTTGTCGACGTGTTCCGCGATCAGCGGAAGGACGGCGTTCTTGTCTTTCTTGCCGTTCAGCACTTCCGAAATCGGAGGGATACCGCCATTTTCCGCATAGATGTTCATCGCTTCCACGGTGGTCAGGTAGTTCATCCATTTGAGCGCGCCGTCTTTATTCTTGGCGTACTTGTTCAGCGCTACGCCCAAACTGTGCACGTGCGTCTTCTGTTTGCCCGGAATCGGAGCGACGCTGATTTTGCCGGCCACTTCGGGAGAGCGGGCCGGATCGTTCAGCTCGCCGTAAGCGGCGCCCCATTGCATCGCGAAAGCCGCGTTGCCGGATTGCAGGGCCGCCTGGGTCTCCGGATACTCGGCGACCGTCGAGTTCGGGGAAGTCATTTTGCCTTCGTAGACGGTGCGGTAGATGTCCATCGCTTTCTTCGCCGCGTCGGAAGTGAACTGCGGGTTGCCCTGGTCGTCCAGCCAGCTGCCGCCGTTGGAATACAGCACGTCATCCCAAATCATGATGTTGAATATCAGATTTTTCAATTGGAGCGCGGTACCGTATTTCGTCGGGGAATCTTCATTGTATTCCTTCGAGAAGAACGCGGCCGAAGCGATGAAGTCATCCCAGCTCCATTCTTTCGGGTCCTTCGGCGTCAGTTCCTTGCCCAGCACCTTCCGGCTGACTTCTTTATACTTGGACTGCCAGGCGGAGTCGGTGAGCAGCTTCTCAATCAGGTCCGTCCGGTAGAACATAAAGTGGTTGCTGACGTCCATCGGGACGGCAAGCGGCTCGCCGTTCATCGTCAGGGAATCGACGGAGGATTTCAGGTAATTATCGAATTTGACTTTGCCGTTCAGGGAATCCAGATAAGGCGCATGCTGGCCAATGATATAACTCGCCGTGAAGTACATATCGACTTCGTCGGATTTGGAATTCATCATGGCCGCTTCTTTCTCGTACGTGCCGTCGCGGCTGAGCAGAACCATCTCTACTTCTACGCCGTCCGATTTGCCCTGACCTGCATTGTAAGCGTCCACGACTTTCTGCATCGCGTCGCTCTCCGGTCCAGGCCAGTACACCATGGACACCTTCGAGGTTTCACCGGAAGCCGCCTTGCCGCCGTCGGAGCTTGGGCTTGCGCCGCCGGATCCCGCAGCGGTTTCGGCCGGTTTGCCGCCGTTGCCGCAGCCGGCCAGAACGAGCATGAGTGCGAGTGCAAAAACCAAACCCCGTGTTAAGAAACGTCTCATCCAAATCCCTCCTATATGGTCTAAACTCATCATACAGGTGCTTTAAATAAAAGTAAACACCTTTTTTTATTTTTTTATGAAGGTTTACTCCACTTTTTAATAAATTAAATCGCTTACATTTTGTTATTAGAAATGACAGCGTTTTATTGTCTTGTCAACTTGTTATATTTCTTTACACAACAAAAACCGGCTTCCGAAGTGGAGCCGGTCCGAACTCGTATTTTCTACGACGGCACGATAATCTAACAGGATTTTACTATTTTCGTCGGAGGTATAAGGGAATAGAATCAGACCTTTGAGACGGCTCCAAACGGCGTTCCCAGCGCTCCCACTTGGCCCGCTTGATCCGGGCGAGCTCGCGTTCGGTCGCTTCATCCGTGGCGAACAGCTTGTGCAGATGGGCGGCCGCCACCAGGATGGCCAGGACAACCCACAGAACGCCGAAAGCATTCTGCCACAAACGCCCGTCGGTGAGCTCCATTCTGGGCGCCCCGTATACCAATACGGCGAGCGCGATTACGGCATTTAAGGCGTATTTCATTTTACTCCGCTTCCAGGCACTTCGCTTCACGCATATTTCAGCCCCTTCAAATCGGCGTCCGGCCCGGGCGCCGCATGGTCTGTTACCATCCTATGCGCGGGCGGCCGCCAATATGTACGAGCCTGCGGCTATTCGATCACATTCTGGATTGCTTCGGACATAATGCGGTTGACATCGTCGAAAATCACAGTGAAGCGCCGCTCCGCTTCGAACAGCTTATGGATAAGCGGGTTAAGCGACAGCACCTCGTAAAGCTTGTTCAGCTTTTCCATATCCTCGGCCTGCGGCTCTTCGCCGCCCATCATCTTCTGCTGCAGCTCCCGCTGGCGGCTGCGGAAATCGTCGAGCATGCGCTTGGCATCCGAATCGGCATTGACCCGGTTTCGCGCCTCCTTCAGCTCCTTCGCTTCCTGGCTTTCCCTCATCGCCTTCGCGAGCTCATACGCTTTATCATACACATTCACGATTGTTCCCTCCCGGTCTTGCGGCGGCGCCGAGTGCCCGCCGGATTTCACTAATCCGATGATACCATCCCACACGCCCCCCAGCCAAGTCACACCCCCCAATTCTTTTCTCCGACACTCCGATTTTCTTTTTTCAGGTTTCCTCTTTTTCAGGTTTTCTTTTTTTTTGGGGTGTAGTCCCCAACCTGCTGCGGAGGTTGTTCGGGGGAAGAGCGACTTGTTTGTGGCCGTTTCCACCTTAGCAGGGGCTTAGTGAATCAGGAAACGGACGCGAAACGGAGCGAAGACGCCGAACAACCGGAGCCTTAACGGGCGCGAATCGGAGCGAATCACCCGAACAATCGGAGCCGCCTAACCGAACTCCGGACAGACTCCAAGGGATAGATGTCCTCATATGATGGAGTAATTCGTGTCAAAAGCCCCGATCCTCCCCAAGGGCAGAGGGACGGCGCATCCCGTCCGAGTTGGAAGGAGATCAAGATGCAAACAACGAAAATACCCGTGCAAATCATCAGCTCAGGCATCCTATCGGACGACGCGCTCATGTTGGGCGAAGCTTTGGTCAAGAAGTGGAAAATCCCGCAGGGACAGCCGGTGACGATCAAATTCGGCTCGTTCGGCTCCACCGTCAAAATCATTCCCGTCCAGCGCTTCGATGGGATGCGCATCGCTTACGGGCTCGCCAGGCGGATGGGCCTGCTCTCGAACACGACGCTTCGTCTGAAATACGGGACAGCCTCCTCCGTTCTGGCGCTCGGCCCGCTGATCGGCGTCATGATCAGCCGCGATCATCCGGAAATGACCGACCGGCCGTTCGGAACGATTACCCAATTTTGCAAGGAGCTCGTCGACGCAAGCGAACTGCAAGGGGCATACGTTTATTTCTTTACCCCCAATGGGATCGTCGGAAGCGCGGGAACGCTGGAAGCTTGGGTGTACGCGGACGGCTGGAAGCAGCACAAAATGCCGGTGCCCGATATCGTCAACAACCGCCTGACCACACGCAAATTGGAAAACAGGCCGAGTGTGCAGCAATTTTTGCGGGAGGCGAAATCGCGCTGCGGGACACACGTTTTCAACGAAAAGTTTCTCGATAAATCCGAAGTGTTCGAAGCGCTCAAACGGGATATCTCCCTTCACCGGCTGCTGCCGGAATCCCACCCGCTTCGCAGCTTCACGCAGTTCAAGACGATGTGCACGCGCTACAGCTCCGTCTTTCTGAAGCCGGTTCGCGGCAGTCTGGGCAAAGGCATTATTAAAATCACCCGTCAGCCGCCCGGCGGCTACACGGCCCTATACGCGACGGCCGGCGGTACGCGCAGGCAGCAGTACGAGAGCTTGCCAAAGCTGTTTTCCGCCCTTTCGGGCAAAATCAATTCCGTCCGCTACCAGATCCAGCAAGGACTCCAGCTGATCGAAATCGGCGGGAGGCCCGTCGATTTCAGGGCGCTGGTGCAGAAAAACGCGACCGGCAAATGGGCGGTGACCTCCATTGTGGCCCGCATCGCGGGCGGACAGCATTTCGTATCCAATCTGGCCCGCGGCGGCACGCTTTTCCATGTGAAGGAAGCGATCCTGAAATCGAATATGATCCCGTCGGCTAAGCAGGGGGCCTCCGCGCGCCTTCACACCGCGGCCGTCGACATCGCCGCCGGCATCGACGCGCAAATTCCCGCTCATTTCGGAGAGTTGGGCATCGACTTGGCGATGGATGCCGGCGGCCGTGTCTGGCTGCTTGAAGTGAACTCCAAGCCGTCCAAAAACGACAATACGCCGCTTACCGACAGAAGCATTCGGCCTTCGGTGCGTATCATGATGCAATATGCCCGATTTCTTAGCGGGTTTTAACGGCCATGGCAGCGACCCGGACTGATAGGCATTTGCATACGCACACCATCGGCGTCCTGAGCATGATCCGCAATACGGCCGGAAGGATGCCGGAGGATCGTTACTGCCGGATGCTCTCCGAACTCGGCACAGGCCGGCATATCGACTTGATCGTCTTCTCTCCCGCGGACATCGATGAAGCGCAAGGAACGGTGCGGGGCTACTCGCTGCGCGGCGGTGTGTGGCGGCTAAGGGAGGCGGCCGTGCCGCCGCTCTACTACGACAGGCTCTTCTGCCGCACGCGGGAGGAACGCGGCAGGGGCCGGGCAGCGATCCGGAAGCTGCAGCGCCGCGGCTCGATGCCGCTCGGGGGCTCATTGCCCGACAAACAGACCGTGCACAGGGCTCTTGCCGGGGATGCCGGCTTCGCGCCTTTGCTGCCGTCAACCGTTCCGTTTCGGCCCGCGGAGCTTGAGCGTTTGCTCGACATGCATCCGCAAGGTCTCTTCCTGAAACCTTCCGGCGGCATGCAGGGGCGCGGAACCGTTGCGCTGCGCTTCGCGGGCGCCGCCGGGCGAAGTGCGAAACACAGCACGGTCCGCTGCAAGGAGGGCCCCTTTACCGTTCAAGGCCGGTCGGCCGGCAACCGGCCTTTCACCGCGCATTTTCCGGACACCGCCTCCCTGAAGACCTGGCTTGCGAGCGTGACCGGCGGATGCCGTTATGTCGCGCAGCCGCTCCTGGAGCTGACCTCTCCGGACGGCGCACCCTTCGATATTCGGATTCTCGTGCAGAAGGACGGCGCCGGCGGCTGGCGCATCTCCGGCGCCGGCGTACGGATCGGCTTGCCCGGAACGGCAACGGCTAACCTGCATGGAGGCGGCAGCGCCCGGCGGCTGGAACCTTTTCTGACCGCCGCTTATGGCGAACCCGCCGCCCGGAAGCTGACGGCCCGGCTTAGGGAGGCTGCCTTACAGGCGGCCGGATTGCTTGAGCAATCGTTCGGCCGCCTGTCGGAGCTCGGCCTTGACTTCGGGCTCGAGCCCGACGGACGCCTCTGGTTCATCGAAGCGAACGGCAAGCCCGGGCGCATGATTTTCCGCTTGACGGGCGACGGTGAAGCTCTCCGGCTGTCGGTGCTGCAGCCGCTTGCCTACGCCCGGTATCTGCTGGACCGAAATGCCTTCTTTTCGGCCCGGAACGGCCTTCACATGCATCCGGCCGGCGCAATCGAAACACCTGTTCATACGCGATTCCCGCAGGAGGTTCATTCATGAGTCTGACTTTTTGCAATGTCCGTTTCTCGCAGCAAGCGGATCGGGTCGTCTATGTGTCCGGCGCCCTGCTGAAGCAGCTCAAGCTGACGGGCAAGAAACGGGTTCAACTTAAGCTCGGGAACGAGGTCGCAACCGCAGCCGTAAGACCGCTCAGACGGGAAGGCAAGCATCTGTATCTGTCGGCGGGCCTGCGAAATGCAATGCGCGTTCCCAAATCCGGTCATGTCTTCGTTCACAGCACGGACAACGACGAGGTCCAGATCGGTCCGCTCATCGGCGTTCTCACCGATGGCGCCGGCTCTGCCGCCTCCCCTTTCGGTTCACGCACCGGCTATGTGCGCGAATTGCTCAGAATCGCCGAGAACAAGGCGTATTTCTTCGCCTTCACCCCGCGCGACATCAACTGGCAGACGGAGCGGGTGAACGGTTACTTCTGGAACTCGGGCGGCGGATGGACGCGCCGGACGGTGCCTCTTCCCGACGTTGTCTACAACCGGCTGCCGAGCCGGAAGGCGGAAACCTCGACGTATATCGCCGGCATCCGGGAGCGGTTTGTCCGCAAAAAAATACCGTTCTTCAACTGGAGCTTCTTCAACAAATCAGACGTCTACAAGCTGCTGGACGCGGACCCGGAAGCCAACAGGCACCTGCCCGAATCCGTGGCCAACCCGTCGCCGGACAAAATCAAGGAGCTGCTGGAAAAGCATCAGTTCGTTTATTACAAGCCGACGGCGGGCAGCCTGGGCTCCGGCATCTATCGTCTGACATACAGCCCGAAGCGGGGATACTTCGCCCGGTACCGCAGGGGCGGCAGCAACGTGCTGCTCCGTTTCTCGAATTTCAGCAGCCTGATGCGCATGCTCAATGGCCGGCACGGATCCGCCTTGAGCCGGTACGTCATTCAGCAGGGCGTACGGCTGGTCGAGATCGACGGGTGTCCGATCGATTTCCGCTTCCATATGCACAAGAACGGCAAGAACGAATGGATAGCCGCCGGCATCGGCGCCAAAAAAGCCGGCCGCGGCAGTGTGACGACCCATATCAAAAACGGCGGCTCGCTGATGACGCCCGAGCAGGCGCTCGGCCGGGCGTTCGGCGACAAGGCGGATGAGGTGCTCGAGCAGGCGAAAAAAGCCGCGGTAAGGCTTTCGGAGGCAATCGAGCGCAACTACCCGCACACGCTGGGCGAGCTCGGGCTTGACATCGGAATCGACAAGGACGGGGAAGTCTGGATGTTCGAAGCGAACGCGAAGCCGGGCCGGTCGATTTTCAAGCATCCCGCGCTCAAGGCCCAGGGCCGCGCCTCGATGGAATATATACTGGAGCACTGCCTGTATTTGAGCCGCTTCAGGAGGAGGGATGCTTGATGGAGCACCCGCTTATCGAAGAGCCTCTGTCAGGCCAGATCGCGGCGGCCAAACCCGTACTCGCCATTTTGACGATCGAGGACGATATGCAGCTGTTTCGCGGCAACCGCGGCAACTTCTCCGACCTGGTGTCGACCGGCCAGGACCTCGGCTTTATCGTCTATGTGGTTACCGTCAAGCAGCTGAAGCTGAACAAAACCCAAATCGCCGGCTTTTCCTTCGACAGCGGTACCCAGTCCTGGCACAAAGGGCTTTTCCCGCTGCCCGACATCGTCTATAACCGGGTTCCGATGCGGGAGGATGAACTGCAGCCCGCCGTGCGCAAAAAAATCGCCGCCTGCCTGAAGCATCCGACCATTCGGCTGTTCAATCCGTCCTTCTTCAACAAATGGGAACTGTTCGAGTGGCTGAACCTGTCAAAATCGACGAAGCCGTTTGTGCCCAGCACCCGCAGACTGATGACGCAGACCGGCCTTAAACGCATGCTGAAGCGCTATCCCTATCTTTACCTGAAGCCGGTCAGCGGCAAGGCCGGAAAAGGCATTATGTCGATACGGTTGCTGCCCGAGCACCAGCGGCCTTACCGACTGAAGATGCAGATCAATCGCAGAAGCCGGACGTACCGCTGCCAATCGTTCTCGAGGCTGTGGTTTCGCATCCGCAGGCAAAGCTCCGGCGAAGCCTACATCGCCCAGCAGGGCATCGAATTGGCTACCGCCGCGGAGCGCCGGTTCGACCTGCGCGCGCTCATCCAGAAGAACGGCCGCGGCCAATGGGATATTACCGGCATCGGAGCGCGCGTCGCGGGCGCGACGAGCATTACGACCCACGTGCCGCGGGGCGGCATGATCGAGGATCCCGAGAAGCTGCTCACCGGCACCTTCGGGCAGGAGCAAGGGCGCCGGCTGATGGTGACGGTCAGGAACGCGGCGCTGCTGATCGCCCGGCAGATCGAGCGGGGCTGCGGCAGTGAGCTGGGGGAAATGTCCATGGACCTGGGAGTCGACAAGACGGGGGGCATCTGGTTTTTCGAGGCCAACTCGAAGCCGATGAAATTCGACGAGCCGCATATCCGCAAAAAATCGCTGGAGCGGCTTTTTCAATACAGTCGCTACCTGTTGAAGCAAAAAGCGAAGAAGGGCGGCGCATAAGATGAGCGGCAGCCGCACCGAAACAGGCAAACCGGCAGCGAACCCTGTGCTCGGCATCCTGACCTTGTATCTGAACGATAGCAAACAGCTGGAGGAGAGGCCCGTTTATCAACGGATGACCGTCGCGGCGAAGCGGCTCGGCCTCGACGTGTTCGTCTTCACCCCGGAGGACGTCAATTACCGGAGCGACACAATCCATGCGCTCGTTTACGATACCGCCGCGAATCGCTGGGTCCGCCGGTGGACGGCATTCCCGGCGATGATCTTCGACCGGTGCCGCATCCAGAAGAGCAAACGGTTCGAGCTGCTTCAGAAATTCCGCGCCCGCTATAAGGATCGCCTGTTCCTGAACCGGCCGATCCGCAACAAATGGACGGTTTATCGAACGCTGATTCGGGAGAGCCGGTTCAGGCCCCACCTGCCGCACACACGGCTTTACGATACCGGCGGCGACTTGACCGGCATGATCCGCAAATATCCGTTGATTTATCTCAAGCCCGCCGGCGGGACCGGCGGCCGGGGCATCCTCCGCATCCAGCGGGAGAGCGGCGGAACGCTGTTCATCCAGGGACGCGACCGGTCGAGAAAAATCATCGCGCCGCAGCGGGTCGGACCGTCGGAGCTTATCGGCCGCCTCGCCTCCTGGAATTTGAAGGCCAACCGGTATTTGATCCAGCAGGGCATTCAGTTGAAGCTCGATAACGGCCGCGTTCACGATTACCGCATGCTCGTGCAGAAGAACGGCGAAGGCGCGTGGGAGGTGACGGGCTGCGCCGGCCGGGTCGGCGCCCCGCGCAGCGTCACGTCCAATCTGCACGGCGGCGGCCAGGCCTGGAGCATGGATGCGCTGCTCCGGCAGTGGATCGGCAGCGAAACCGCAATCGCCCGCGTTAAAAGCAAGGCGGAGCAGTTCGGCAAAGAAGTGGCGGCCTATCTGGATAACGCGTACGGCGCCCTATGCGAGCTAGCGCTCGATCTGGCGATCGACCGGAGCGGCCGGATTTGGCTGCTTGAGGTCAACCCGAAGCCCGCACGCGAGGTGTTCGCCCGCGCGGGCGAGAAGGAGACGTACCGGAAAGCGATCGTACGGCCGCTGGAATATGCCATGTGGCTGTACAAACGGCGGAACCGATCGAGACACGCAAGCATGCATATGCGGACGGAGACGGACGCCGACATGCTGTCTCACACCTATCGCGCACTGCGTTCTAGCGGCGTTGAGGAAGAAAACCCCGGACTCGATTGAGCCGGGGTTTTCTCCTTGTTTAATATCGATAGCACGACCCCGCATTTCGGGTTACGGCCGTTTATTCCGGCAGCAGATCGAGCAGCTGCCGGAAGTCGGTGATAACGGCGTCCGAGCCGTCCAGCTCCTTTGCCGCTCCGAAGGCTGCGTAGCGGCATCCGACGACCTGGAGGCCGTTGCGTTTGCCCGCCTCCACGTCCGACGAGCGGTCGCCGACCATCCAGCCGCCGCCGATTCCATGCTCCTCCAGCAGGATGGCGACGAGGTCGACCTTGCTGGCCGTTTGCCGTCCGCCCGCCGTGTACAACCCGTCGAACAGATGGGCAAGCTCGCGGTGCAGGACGATATGCTCCACATACGGCTGCAGCCCGTTGCTCGCCACGAACAGCTTGATGCCGCGCTCCTTGAGTGCCTGCAGCGTCTCAAGAACGTGCGGGTACAGCACGCCCTGTCCGCCCTTGATGCAGGCCAGCTCATGCAGCAGCATCAGCTCGTCGGCCCGCTTGCGAGCTTCGGGGGTGGCGTCCGGCATGACGTTATTCCAAATATCCGCAAGCAGCATGCCGAGACAGCTCAGAACCGTCTCGAGCGGGGGCGTCTCACGATCGTAAAGCCCCTCCTCCCGCAGCTGCCGAAACAGCTTCTCATGGGCATGCTCCAGCAGCGTTTCCGTTTGAAACAGCGTGCCGTCCATATCGAAGATGACCGCTTCGGGGTAAGACAACCGTACGTTTTCCATTTCTCAGCACTCTCCTGTCCTTCGTCTGCCCTCTATCATACCGAATCCTGTCGGCGAGGGAAAGAACCGGTTTAAGCACGGAGACCGAAAACCTCGGCGGGAACGGCTTCTGCCGAAGCGATTCAAGGATGCGTTGCGTCAGAACACCTTTTTCTGCTCCCGGTCGGCCTTCAGAATCTCGACCGCCTCACGGAAGCGGAGCGAATGGATGACCTCCCGCTCGCGCAGAAACTTCAGCGCATCCTGAAGGTCGACGTCGTCCGTCTGGTCGATGATCCATTGATAGGTGGCCCGCGCCTTTTCCTCCGCCGCGATATCCTCGTACAGGTCCGCAATCGGATCGCCTTTGGCCTGAATGTAAGCGGCCGTCCAGGGCACGCCCTCGGCATTCGCATAATAGAGCGCCTTATCGTGCACCGAATAATGCGGGCCGAGTCCCGCCGCCTCCAATTGGTCGACGGTGGCGTCCTTCGTCAGCTTGTAAATCATCGTGGCGATCATTTCCAGATGGGCAAACTCTTCTGTGCCGATGTCGTTCAGCAGGCCGACCACCTTGTCGGGAATGGAATAGCGCTGGTTCAAATAGCGCAGCGCGGCGGACAGCTCGCCGTCGGCGCCGCCGTATTGCTCGATTAAGTATTTTGCGACCCTGGGGTCGCACTTGCTTACTCTGACCGGGTATTGCAGCTTTTTCTCATAAATCCACATCGGACCGTTCCCTCCTCGCGCGCGTGCGCCGTTAAACCTGCCAGGGCCAAGGCGTTTCCGCCCACTGCCAAGGGTAGCGGGAGTAGCTGTGGCCGAACTGGAGAAGCGGGCCGTACCGGCACTCGAACCGATAGGCGGCCTGCTGCCGCTGCTGGGACAGCTGGTTGTACTGTTGAAGCGCCTGCATGTCGTCCGGGTGCGTATCCAGGTACAGCGTCAGCTCAACCAAGGCGAAATCCAGCTGCTGCAGCTCCTCCATCATCCGGTAATATTCCTGGTCGACCGTCGTATTGCCGTCCATCGGCTTCAAGGCCTCCCTTCAAGCATGCGCGATTGATAAGGGCTGTAATAGGCAGGCCACAGCGTGCCGCGCCTGAGGGCCTCCGGCAACGGATACTGCTGCAGGTTGGCGGGCTGGAACGGCGCGAACAGATTCGGCGGCACGATATACGTCTTGACCCGCATCGGCGGGCACGGATCGAACGGCCCCACGAACGGGTACCATTCCCGTAGCTGATTGTTCAAAGCGGGACTACCTCCTCCGGTAAATAAATGGCCTCTTCCCATCCTATGACACCCGCCCGGCAAAACTGCCTATCCGATAAAATCTTCCTGCGGTGGAGTCCCGCAATGAAAAAAGACCCTCACTAAAGGGTCCGCCATAAACCATTACGATTTTTCCGTCCAGCGTACTGCTGTCAATCACCAGTAAGTTGTTCACCGATTGCAAATGGCAACCGGGTTTTGAAAACGGGCATCCCGTTGCCGGGACACCCGCTCGCCAGCCGCGGCGATGCGGCTACAGCTTGATTTTCGATTGGAACAATCCCGCCTTGCGCGCCGCCATATAAATAATGACCACCAGCGGACCGAGGAACACGCCGATCACGCCCACCAGCTTGAAGCCGACGTACAGGCTGACCAGCGCCGACAATGCGCCGATCCCGACCGAATCGCCGAGCACCTTCGGTTCCACCACGCGCCGGAAAACGGTAATGACGATGAAAAGGACCAGAAGTCCTACACCCATATACGTGCCGCCCGTCAGAAGCAGGTAAGCCGCCCAGGGGACGAGCACCGACCCGGTGCCGAGTATCGGCAGTATGTCGACGATCACGACAAGCAGCGCAATCGCCAGCGGAAATTTGACGCCGATGAGCAGAAAGCCGGCCAAGGCAATGACATAGGTCAATGCGCTTAGAATGAGCTGCGCCTGCAGGAAGCCGAAGATCGACTTGCGCAAATTTTGCAGCACCTCGTCGACCTTTCCCCGCGATTCCTCGTCGAACAAGGTCAGGAACGAGTATTTCATCGTGTTCAGGCTGTAGCTGAACATGTAGACCGCGACGAGAAAGACGATAAAGAAAATAAACAGGTTCGGAATCTGGCCGGCCAAGTCGATGAGCAAGGCCGACAGGCTCGTGACGACGGTGGTGAGCGAGCTGGTCAGCCCGGTCAGCCATTCCTCCAATTGGGCGGCTGCATCGGGCGGCAAATGCTGGAACAGCAATCGCGCGTTGTCCAGCTGCTGCTGAACATACGTGTTCGTGTTCTGCACATAATTGGGCACATTTCTCCCGAACGCGATCAGCTCGGCGATGATCCGCGCGCCGAGCATCGTCAACAGCCCGATGAGCAGCAGGGTGAAAAAGGAGCTGGAAACGGTGGCCGCCGCCACCCGGTTCAGCTTCGCGCGCTTCATCAGGAACACGGTAAGCGGCTCGATCGAGATCGCCACGACGAGCGCAAGCAGAAACGGAGCGCCGACCGTGAACAGCAAATAGAGCAGCGCCAGTCCCAGCCCAAGCATCACGATCGTTCGAATTGACATAAAGGGCTTCCCTTCCTCGTGAGAAATAACATCTCTCTACCTACCGTATTCGTCCGGTTTCGTTTTTCATGCCGGCAACGCGAAATTTACGTTATTCCGCCACGGCCTTGCGCAGCCGAAAATCATGCTCCCGGAAATACATCTCCTTCACGAGCAGGTTCGGACCGCAGCACGACGCCGCCGGGCAATGGCAATTGACGCTGCCCGCCAGCGGGCCCGCGAGCCAGCGCTCGAACACGTCGTCGAGCCGGTCGTCCCGTATGTTGCCGAACGCCGGCACGTCCGCGAAGTCGGTGACGAACACATCGCCGTTGAAAAGGTTCACGTTCAACCGGTTCCGTCCGTCCGGATCGTTGCGTACGGTCACATTCGGCGCGCCGGCCAGACGGCGGACAAGGGCGCGTTCCTCCGGATCCGGGCTGCACATGAAGAACGGCAGCGTCCCGAACAGCATCCAGACCGATTCGTCACGCTCATCGAGCAGCCTGCCGACGGCAGCCGCCATATCTCCCCTGGACAGCATCGGCAAATCGGCCGCGAACGCGCTCGGATACATCGGGTGCACCTCGTGCCGGCGGCAGCCCATCCCGACGATATGCCGGTGGATCTCTGCGATGTCCCGGTGCGTACGGTAGTTGATCATCGATTCCGCCGAGACGAACAAGCCGCCGTCCGCCAGCTTCCGCGCATTGTCGATCATGCGCTCGTACATGCGCGCGGCCGTGTCTTCGGCGACCGGGTGATTCGATTTGGCGAATCCGATCCGGTGAAAATCTTCCGCCGAGGTGTAATTATAGGAAATATGCATGACGTCCAGGTAAGGCGCAAGCAGCTCATAGCGTCCGTAATCCAGCGTCAGGTTGGAATTGATTTGCGAGACGACGCCCCGGCTGCGCGCGTATTGGAGCAAGGGCACGATGTATTCCTTCACCGTTCGTTCGGAGAACGACGGTTCCCCGCCGGTAATGCTGATCGTCTCCAGCTTCTCCACTTCATCGAGCCGCTTCAGCATGAGCGGCAGCGGCAATTTGTCCGGTTCGCCGAATACGAGCGTGTGGCCGACCGCGCAGTGCTCGCAGCGCATATTGCAAAGGTTCGACACCGTCATCTCGACGCTGGTCAGCGCATGACGGCCGTAGCGCCGCAGCGATCCGATCGGATCCCACGGATCCCATACCGGGGATCTTTCACGGGCGGCGTCCGGCCTGGCATGATGTATCGTATCTTTCATGGAAAACTCCCGATTCTGTTCGTATTCATGGCATCACTTTATTTTAAGGTTAACGGGGCATCGTTGGCAACTCGAGCCGCATGCCGGGAACGGACAAAGGGAGCATGGGCTCCCTTTGTCCGTTCCTTGCTTCAATTAATGGCCTGCCGGAGCGGAGATATCGGTCTCGTCATGCGCGATTCCGATGATCATCGTCGCAAGCTGCTTCGACAGATCGATCTCGTAAGGCTCCGCCGGCGGCCGGCCGTCGGCGCCGTTCAGCACGCGGATGACCGGGCGGTGGGCGTAAGCGCCGTTAATGTCCACGACGACCCCCAGCTCGCCCGTACTCAGCTTGACCGTCAGGCCGATCGGATACAGCACCACCTTGTCGCGAAAAACCTGAACCATCCGCTGCTCATAGAGCGTGCCGGTGCCGACAAACAGCTGCTCGATCGCTTGATGCGGGAGCATGGGACCCCGATACGCCCGCGCCGATGTCATCGCGTCATAAGAATCGGCGATGCCGATCCATTTGGCATACTCATGAATGTCGTTGCCCTTGATGCCGCGCGGATAGCCGCTGCCGTCAAGCCGTTCGTGATGCTGAAAAGCGCAATGGGCGGCAATAAGCGGGATGTTCGGTTCATCCTTCAGCAATTGAAAACCGTATTCGGCATGCCGCTTCATCTCGGCGAATTCCAGGTCGGTCAATGCCCCGGGCTTCGAGAGCAGCTGCGGCGGTAGTTGCGTTTTGCCGATATCGTGCAGCAGCGCGCCGAGGCCGAGCACCATCAGCTCGTCCTTCGAATAGCCCTCGGCCATGCCCAGAATGGTCGAATAGATACAAACGTTCAACGAATGCTGATAAAGGTAATGATCGACGGTTCCCATATTCATCAGCATGATCATGGCGTCTTGCCGGTTTCCGACCTCATCCAGAATCATGTTCATGACGCCGCGCAGCTGCTTGCCCACATAAGGATAGGTGACGCCCTTGCGCCTGGGGGCGCTGACCATCTCCCGGAAGGCGGACCGAATCTCGGCGACCGCGCGAATCCGCGTTTCTTCGCTGATCGTTTCCGGAACCTCGATATCCGCCGTCCGCGGGTCTTCCACATATACATAACCGACGCCGCATTCGATCAGCCGGCTGATCAGCCTTTCCGTCAGCTCGACCCCTCGGCCGAGCAGGACGAGGCCGTCCTCGGTATAAATTTTTTTGGCCAGCTTCATTCCCGGCTTGCAGTTCTTCGTCGGCAGCAATCGCATGTCTGTTCCCCCGCAATCAGGTTCCAACCCTGTGTCTCTCTCGAAATAACCCTTTTATGTATATGTTAGGGGATATTGGAGGTTGACGCAACAAAAATCGGCAAAATGCGCCATTTCTCGATTCCGATGCGACGGTCCGCGGCCCCGCAAGCGCACCGCCCGAAAAGAAAGCTCCGGCTATCGGCCCGCTTGTATCCACCTCTGCCGCCAGGTATCCCGGATCCGCTCTTCCCGGCCCAATTCCGCAGCCAGTACGTCCCGGATGAATTCCGGCAAATAATAGCGGATTTCGAGCCCTTGCTTGAGCGATTCGTAGCCGATGCCGAACGTAAACATGTCGATCGTGCCGACGGCATACAGCCGGCCGTCGTCGAGCGGCTCGCCCGCCGCCCGCACGTCAATGAGCTTCGCCATCGGCGGGCCGTCCGGATCGTAGCGCACCTCGAGCCCGTCGACGGCAAGCGTGCCGAGCTCAAGGCCGCGGAAGCCGAAGCCCCGTATCGGCATATGCACGAATTCCGGCAGCAGCGCTTCCTCGAGCGCCCGCCGGATATGGGCGCCGCTCAGCCGCAAGCGGCACGGGTTGATCGGCGACGGGCACAAGGCGTGCAGCTGCGCCGCCGTCACGTCGCCCGCCGCCAGGCCGCCGAGCAGCTGGCCCGCGTTGACGATGCCGAGCTCGGCATCGGTCCAGCGCCGCAGGCCGGAGGCGAGCAGGTTGCCGAGCGGCGACTCGCGCTCGGCGGACGCGGGCAGCGCCGCGCCCAGCCGGGTGACCGTCCGGCTGAGCAGGCGCTCGCCCGCTTGGCGGAAGCGGCCGATGATCGCGGCCGCTTCCGCGTCTTCCGCGTAGGCGGCCATCGGCACGCACGACGCGCGGAACACGGGGCGCGAGGAGACCGGGTCGATATCGACCTCCACGCGCCCGATGTGGGCGCCGAACTTGCCCGCGGCGCAGATCGTCGTGCCGCGGACGGCCAGCGGCTCCTCGAGCAGATGATGGGTGTGGCCGCCGAGGATCAGATCGATGCCGTCCACCTCCTCGGCGATCCGTTTGTCGTAGGCCAATCCCAAATGGGATAATAGCACCACCACATCGGCATGCGGCCGCAAAGCCGCCGCTTGCTCGGCCGCCGCCTTGAGCGGGTCGCCGGCATCCCAGCCGAGCATCGTGTAAAAATCGGAAAAGGCGGCCGTTACGCCGATCAAGCCGAAGCGTAAGCCGCCTTTGCGAACGACCGTGCCGGACAGCAGCCATTCCGGCCGCAATCCGTCCGCCGTTCTCCTCATGTTGGCGCACAGAACGGGAAACCGCGCTTCATGCCCGTACGCCCGTTCCAGAACGTTCTCCGTATAGGTCAAGCCCTCGTTGTTGCCGAGCGTGACGGCGTCGTAACCGGCCTCGTTGAGCAAAGCGATATTGACGAGCCCGTCGCTGCCTTCGGTTTCGAGCCGCATGCGGTCCATATGGTCGCCGATGTCGAGCGCCAGCAGCCGATCCGCGCCGTAATGCCGCCGCTGTTCGGTAATATACGTTGATATTTTAGCCGCCTGCTCCAAATGGCTGTGCACATCGTTGCTGTGGAGAAGCAGCACGCGGGCGGCCGGCGGAGACATTTCGGAATTCGCCATGCTTTCCTCCTACGTATCGGTTTGATCCTGGCCGGTCGACCGGCCGCGGCTGCCGCACAGGCCTGAATGCGCGGGTGTGATTCATGATATGCCCGTTCATCCTGATCCTATTCCTGCCTGCCGAAGCGGCGGACGAATACCGAATTATGCCTTCCAGTTTAACATGAAACCGGAAAATATGATATGCTATACGCAAGTCAAACCTGATACAATGCGAGGTTTTCCGCCATGGTGAAACACTGGACGATTCGTTTGTTCGCAGGCTTGGCCGAGCGTATCGGCAGCCCTGAAATTGCATTCGAGCATGCAAGCGGCGAGATGAGCGTCAAAGCGCTGAAGTCGGCGGTCAGCGCCATATACCCCGAGCATGAGCCGCTGATCGGCGTCTCCTTCGTGGCCCGCAACCGGCAATACGCATCCGATAGCGAAACGGTAAGCCACGGCGACGAGCTGGCGATGCTGCCCCCGGTGTCCGGTGGCGAGGATACCGAGGTCGAAGCGACCCTTGATCCGGACGGTTGGGATGATCGATACACCTTGACCGATCAGCCGCTTGACCGGGACAAGGTGACCTCGCGGGTCATCGTGCCCGGGCACGGCGCTTCGCTGGTCTTTGTCGGAACGACCCGGGAATGGACGCACGGCAAGCGGACGGTCAAGCTGGAGTATGAAGCCTATGCGCCGATGGCGCTGAGCATGATGCGCCAGATCGGCGACGAAATCGGCGAACGCTGGCCGGGCGCCCTTTGTGCGATTGCGCACAGAACCGGCACCGTCGGCCTCGCCGAGGCCAGCGTCGTCATCGCCGTTTCCGCGCCGCATCGCGGCGTGTGCTATGAAGCGAGCCGCTACGCGATCGAGCGGCTGAAGCAAATCGTGCCGATCTGGAAGAAGGAAATTTGGGAAGACGGCTCCGAATGGAAAGGGCATCAGCTGGGCCCTTGGGATCCCACTGCGCCCCCCGCCGTGTAGCACGCCGAAAAAGAGCGATTCCGCATGCAGCGCACCGCTGCTTCGGGATCGCTCTTTCGCATGCGCCCGGCCTCCGTCAGCCTTTGACCGAACCGGCAACCGATCCGTAAATCATATACTTTTGCACGAACAAGAAGAAAATGAACACCGGCAGCAAAGCCAGCGTCGAAGCAGCCGTCAGGCTCCCCCAATCGGCGGCATACTGCTGCATGAACAACTGCAATCCGACCGGGATCGTCATCGAATCCTCGCTTCTCAGAAACACCAACACTTCTTTATTCAGCATGACAGCAAGCGCCAAACCGAATACATAACTGCCGATTACGCTGAAAATGGAGAAAACCGCGCTGTACTCCAGCGCATTCCAGAAATCCTCCATGCGCAGCAGCTGCGCAAAATTGCCGAGACCGACAAAATCGCCGGCCCGGGCCATCGTCCGGTCCTGAAAGCTGTAAATCAGTCCGGAAAACATCGGGTACACATTAATCAGCGCGATCAATACCATGGACGGCAGTAAAAATGATAGGGAAGCCAGTTGATTTTACGGCGTCGTCTTCCGTGAAGCTCCCGCCGCCGTTGCCTTAAGAGCGGTGCAACAACCTTGCAAACCTTACACAACCGTTTCTTCCGTTAATGAGACCACTTTGCCGCCCTCGGCGGCGCTTCGCCAGGCAGCCTCCGTCAAGCGCGCAATTCGCAAGCCGCAGTGTGATGGCGCTGCCGCTTCGATAATTCTGCCGAGCACAACATCGACAAAATCCCGATTCGGTTCACTTGAAGCTGGCAATTCGCTCGCCGGCACTTCAGTGAGTTCCGTTCGTCCCTGCTTGGCCACCCAAATCCGGTTGTTGCGGTACAAGACCGTCCCATGCTCGCCGTGAATGGATACGTCCTCATGCCAGCCAATACTTGCGCTTCCTACAACATTGAAGGTGCCAATCGCGCCCTCCCTGAAACGAACGGTTAGAGCGGAATCGATATCCACCTCCGTGCCGCGGTTGTCGATAAATGCTGAGACGCTTTCCGGTTCGAGTCCCGTGATCCACAGCACAACATCGAGCAGGTGGCTGCCGGAATCGTTCAATTGCCCGCCGCAGGACAGCGCAATCTTCTGCGAAGTGCAAGCTGTGAGGCGACACAATAATGGCGGCATCAGCATTCGACTTCGCGATGGCTTCCCGAAAGTCTGAATAGACAGGCACATTCTCCAGCTGCGGGAAGCTCATTTTTACTTGGGCAAGCGACTCCGCCGAAGGATCCGCCAAGCCGGCGATTTCGGCTTCCGGCACAGCCAACAGCCTGCGTATATGCTCTCTACCCATACCCCCGACACCGATCATCAAGAAACGAACCTTTTCCAACGCATTTCCCTCCGATGCGCCACGAGGGGCATGATCGCCCCTCCACGCTTTCTTATTTAAAATACGTCTCCAGATACTTCTTCGCTTTGATAATGCCCTGCTGCTCCGCCTCAAGCGACCCCCAGAAACGGTGATCCTCAAGCTCAATGCTGATTGCCCCTTTATAGCCGATACGGTCCAGAACGACGGCCACCTTGCTCCACTCAACCGTACCGTGGCCTGGAATCGTATACCTCCAGAAGCCTTCCGAGAAGTCATACTTCGAGCCGAAAGTGGCCGGGAGAATTCCGGATTCGTACAGTTCCTCCGATAACATCTCCGTATCCTTGCCGTGCACATGGTTGATCCTGTCGCTGAATTCGTGCAGGGCACGCATGTAGTCAATACCCAAACGCACAAGATGGGAAGGATCATAGTTCAGACCGAAATGCTTGGACGGAATCGCCTCGAACATCGCCCTCCACATCTCAGGCGTGCATCCGATAGTCGGGTATGTAGGAGCCGGTCCAGGCCAGCCTTCGATGGCGATGTATATGCCGTTTTTCTCCGCATGCTTAACCAGCTTCGGGAAGATATCTTTCCAGATCGCGAAGCTTTCATCTCTCGACTGGTTCTTGTCCGCCGGAAACAGGCACATGAAAAGTACGCTCGCCCCGGCTTGGTTCATTTCCGTCATCGTAGCTTTTACTTTCTCAAACGCTTCCCCGCGTTCGTAGTCATCCTTGCTGAGCAGGGCGGGAATAATCGCGTCGACGGATCCGATCCCGATTCCTGCGGCATCGCAAGCCTGCTTCACTTCCGGCCCTGCGTTCGGCACGTCCAATACGTCCAGACCGATTTCCGCCGCCCACTTCGCAACATTCTCAATTCCCGTTTTGCTGATTTTCGGCGGTATGCGTGTTCCGATGTTGAAGCTCATGTCTTTCACTCCTTGGATGGTATAATTTCTCTAAGTTCGCCTTAACCCTTGATGCCGCTGAACGTGATGCCTTGAATGAAGGTTTTCTGAAGGAAGAAGAATAGGAGGATGATCGGCAGCGTCATCATGGTGGATACGGCCATCATCAGTCCCCACTGCGTGCCCTTCTGGCTCTGGAACTGCTGCAATCCGAGCGACAGCGTATAAGAGCCCGGCTCTGTCAGGTAAAGCAGCGGACCCATGAAGTCAGTCCAGGCAGCCATGAATTGAAACAATCCGACAGCCAAAACCGCTGATTTCGCAAGCGGCAGCATGATCTGCCAATACGTTCTGAACTCTCCCGCACCGTCGATTCTTGCAGCATCCTTAAGCTCGTTGGGCAATCCAAGGAAAAATTGACGCAGCAGGAAGATATAGAACGGAACGCCGAAGAACGCCGGAATGACCAAAGGCAAAGCCGTGCCGATCCAGTTCAATTTCTCGAACAGCAGGAAGAGCGGAATCATAGTCACCTGACCGGGAATCATCATCACGGCAATGGTGATAAAGAATAAGGAGTCTCTTCCCTTCCAATTTAACTTGGCAAAGCTGTACGCCACGAGCGGGCATGTCAGAACGACGCCCAATGTGCTGAACCCCGTGATGAGAACCGTATTTTTTAAGTACGTAAAGAACGGAATATAGTCCATTGCATCGACATAGTTCTGCCACACGAAAGGATTCGGAATCCACTCGGGAGGAAATGTGTAGACCTGGTCAAGCGCCTTCAGCGAGGTGGAAACCATCCATATAAACGGCGCAAGAAAGAACACGGAGGCGATCAACAAAAAAAATTGCGCCACATAATTTTTTACTTTTTTGCTTGTTTTCGCAGTCATTTTCTCTCCACCTTACTCTCCCTGATAGTGAACCCACTTCTTCGAAGTGTAGAAGATCAGTGCGGTTAACGCCATTACGATAATGAACAAAATCCACGCCATGGCCGAGGCATAACCCATCTTGAAAAATTTAAATCCGTTGTCATACAAGTACATGACATAGAATTTCATGGAATCGGCGGGCGTCCCCCGACCTCCGGTCATAGTGTAAGGCAGCGTAAACTGCTGGAATGCGCCGATAATACCCATAACAAGGTTGAAAAAGATAACCGGCGTAAGGAGTGGAAGCGTGATGCTCTTCATTTTATGGAACCAGTTGGCGCCGTCTATGTCGCCCGCTTCGTAATAATCCGGTGAAATATCGTTCAGGCCTGCAAGATAAATGACAACCGATTGACCGATCCCCCAGAGCGACATCAAGATCAGTGAAGGCTTCGACCAGGTTTCACTTCCGAGCCAAGCCGGCCCTTGTATGCCGACAACGTCCAGCATGCCGTTCACGAGACCGAAGCCCGGATTGAGCAGCCACATCCAAAGGACGGCCATCGCAACTGCGGGAACAAGTGTAGGGAGGAAAAAGATCGTACGATAGACGGCCATCCCTCTTACCCTCATATTGAGCAGCATGGCGAGAGCCACGCCGAAAAAGATGCTGAGCGGAACAAAGAAAACAACGAAGTAGACCGTATTGGAAATGGATTTCCAAAAAACCGAATCCGCCATCAACTCGACATAGTTCCGAAAACCCACGAATTCTCCCGGCTGCAGAATGCTGTAAGTCGTGAAACTAAAGTATAAAGAAGAGACGAGAGGAACGGCAAAAAACAGCAACAACCCGATGACCCAAGGCGAAGCGAACAACCATCCATACAACGCGTCATCGCCCAATTTTTTTGACTTTTTTGCTTTTGTCCGCGTCGTCATCGGCATGGGTACAGCCTTTTCTTCAAACATAGTACCTCCTCCTTTTGACTAGGAAAGAAAATGGGGAGAACTTGTCTCCCCATCTAAAGGAATGGTTATTGATTGAGCGCTTTCGTTACCGTTTCATTTACTTTATCAAGCAGCGCTTTAGGGTCTTCGCCGCGGGTCGCAAGGTCAACCGCGTTAGCAAGCTCATTCCAGTACAGCGAACCTTGAGTCATTACCGGACGCGCGTTGGAAACCGGCAATACGTTGATGAATTCTTTAAAAATCGGATGCTCTTTGTAGCCAAGCTTTTCATTAACTGCGTCGTTGATCGAGAAGTCTCCTGAAATTTTACTGAAGATTTCCTGTCCTTCTTCACCGGAGAAGAACTTCATGAACTCCCATGCCGCTTCAGGGTTCTTGGAGCCCTTTGGCATTACCGTCGCCCAACCGCCGGACCAGGTTGTGAAATTGTCACCGGTCGGGGTAGGCATGGGGAATACGCCATAGTTCAGATCAGGATTGAATTTCTCTGCTTGCGAAACTGTCCACGGACCGGAAACCTGCATGCTGAGCTGTCCCGTGAAGAAAGGATCCATTGTCGTTGTACCTTGGGAATCGGTGAAGGACGCGATATCCTCGATGTTGTATTTCTTCGCGTAGTTGGCGATCCAGGTCAGCGCCTCGACATTCTTTGGATTGTTAGCGGTTACATTTCCTTCAGCATCCATGAACTCGCCGCCGAAGGACCATCCCCAACCATAGAACCAGCCCTGATTATACCAAGGAATAAAACCGATTTGTTTAAAGCGCTTGCCGTCTTTGATGGTCAATTTTTCAGCTGCTTCCTCCAATTCCTGAATCGTGCTCGGCGGGTTTTCCGGGTCCAGGCCGGCCGCCTTGAAGTGATCCTTGTTGTAATAAACCAGGCGGGCGTCTGTCGTTGTAGGCATTGCGTACAGCTTGCCGTTGTAATTCGCTTCTTCCCATGCGAACGGATAGAAATTATCAGCGTTTACACCGGAGGCCTCGGCATAACCCGAGATATCCGTCAGCGAGCCTTGGGCAGCCCAGGTAGCAACCTCAAAGCGGTCAAAGTAAGCGACATCCGGTGCGTTGCCGCCGGCGATCGCGGCAAGCAGTTTCTCATTCTTGCCTTCGCCTTGTTGAGCTATGTAAACCGCGTTGACTTTGATGTTGGGGTACTTTTCTTCAAACGCTTTCACAACTGCGTCCATTGCTTCACCGGTAAGCTCTGTCATTGCATGCCATACGGTGATTGTCGCTTTCTCGCCGGATCCGCCGGCATTGCCTGTGTCGGCCGTGTTTGACGATGTCTTTGCGTTGCCTCCAGCCGCCTGATTTTCGTTTCCCCCGGACGAATTGTTTCCATTGCCGCCGCAGCCGGCCAGCGCTACGGATAGGATCAAGGTAAAGATGGCCAATAAGTATGCTCCCTTTTTAATACCTTTCATACTCTTTCACCGTCCTTTAAGTTTTGTAGATGACGTGAGAAGAAGCAACACCCATCCATGCGATAAGATGATTCAAAATGATAACTAGACAGTCAAAAGTTCTACAGCATTAAGAAGCGAGCAAATCGGCGTCAATATCAGACGTTTCCTGCTTGGATTGGATTATTTTCGTTATGGATAAGTGCGGACTGCGAGCAAACAGGCGAAAAATGGAAGTGCGCAAATAAGCCATCACCGTGGCCTCGGAAACGACCGTCTTGGAGGGCGTTCTCAGGTAGCGAAAGAACAAGCCAGGAACCCGGCTCGAATAACGAACGGCGATCAGTTGCAATAATCCCATGGCGATGCAACTGCACATGACGTAACCTTCAATCGCTTTCACCGTTTGCCGAATGCGGGTGCGTTCCTTTTCATCGGTAACATGCTCTACTGGATGGGATTCTCCCTTCTTGAGATACCGTTTCAGCTTCGGCATGGACTTGCTCCAGAAATGGTAGCTGAATCCACCGATGGCTTGCTTCATTTCGCGGAACGTACATTCGATCTTGAAGCGGTATCCGTATAACTGGATGATGTCCGTCGCCGCCAGGGTAAGATCGGTGGTCACGAGAATGGACAGCCGGTTGCCCCATCGGACCAGCACAAAGCGCAGTTCCTGGTACAGTCCTTGCCCCCACAGCAAATCCAGGCAGAGGTACTGAACCGTCTCTTCCTTGCCGTACATCGTCACTGTGGCGGTTTGAAACTCGGACGCGCGGGTTTGGAACAACTCCTTCAGTTTGACCATCGGGCCTTTCTTCGGCGGACGCCCTCTTCCCTTCTTCCGGGCCGACGGATGCTCATAAGCCACCGCATTGGCTTTGGCCTTCGTGACGATGTGCAAGGGCGCGACAGCCGATGCGCTCTCTTCCTTCCATCGCTCCAGCGCGGGAATGGACAGAAAGTACCGATCCAGCAGCAGGATCGCTTTCCCGAACGCTTGGGCGGCCACAAAGCCCTGATCGATCATCTGCACAACATGGGAGTCCTGCCGCTCAGCCGGATGTTCCCAGCCAAAGATCGATTTCACGCCATCCTGCAGATTCATGAATAACGGGAGGCAGAACCACTTGTGGGGCGTCCCCATGAGGATCCCGATGGCGCCAAACAGATGGCCGAAGATATACTCGGCTTTGGAGCTGTTCTCGGATTCCTGATGAAGCTTCTTGACCCCGGGCATCCGGCGGGCCTCCTTGGCTTGCTTCATCCCGTCGCCGACGAGGACTACCGCTCCGTTATGGGAAAACAGCGGGGCTACGCGCCGAACTACTTGAAGCCACGTGAGACGAAGGGATTCCAGTGACCAAGCGGAGGAACGGAAGAAATGGATCAGGCTCTCGTAGCCACGCGGATGCAAAGAGAGATCCCGTATCAGAGTCGTCATCCCCAACTGATCGGTGCGCAGCATCAGACCGACAATGATGACAACGAACCACTCGAAGGTAGCGATTCGGGAAAAGCAAGCTTGGAACGCAGACAAAACTTCATTCATAAATTTCAGCATCGTATGGTCAATCGCGACGAAATCGGGTAAACTTGCAAGGTAACCCTTTCTGCGATCTGATCTCCTTTCTGGTGTAGGAACCTTAGGATATCACAGGATCGCCTGATTGGGTTATTTTTCTAGCTGACAATTTTTCGACAAGAACTTTTCACTGTCCAGATGATAAGCGCTTGCAAAAAAAATTGTAAGCGCCATCTTATCAAAAAGACGGGATATGTTACTCAGTTGATAATACAACTTATATCAGGATATGTCATCTATTGCCTGTAATACTAACAGAGAGAAAAATATGTTGTCAACACATATCAAGTTATTTTTTTAAGCGTTTACATAACGTGAAGAAAAACAGGAGTATTGTGCAGTCCGCACAATACTCCTGCTGTGGATGTAAGCCTATAACCCATGCTTTCGGTCATCGGTTCATAAGGAACGGGTCGACCGACCTTCAATCAATTGATAATCCAAACGGGTTTGCAGCGGCACGCGATCGCCTTGCAGCTGCGCCATGAGAAGCTCAACCGCTTTGGTCCCCATCGCGTGCTCATTCTGGCGGATATGGGTGAACCACGGAATATCTAAGGGATCGTCAGGGCAATCAAAGCAGGTCACGGAGAAGTCTTCGGGAACCCGTTTGCCCAATTGCTTCAGCACCTTGGTCAGCATGACGGCAAGCTCGTATTCCGCCGTCACAAAAGCGGTAACCTCGGGATTGTCCCGAACAAAATCATGGAGCGTCCGAACATCCCGCTCCACAAAATCACGATGCTGCTCGGAGGCCCAATTGATCGGAGGCGCGCTTGTCAGATTGGTGATCAGATGCTCGGGCTTAAGCCGCAAACCGTACATGAGGTACGCCTGTTGAAAACCCTGCAGTCTGTCCTCGACCGTAGAGGTGATTTCAGGCGGAGGGGAAAGAAAGGCAACGTGCTGGTGACCCCGGTCAAACAGAAACGACGTAAGTTCTTGGGCAGCCGCCTTGTTGTCGGTCGTGACGGTTCCGGCCAAAATTCCTTTAAGATCCCTGTCCACGACAACCGTCGGAAAGCCCTCCAGAATCAGCTTCAGCAGATTTCGGTTGTACTGCTCGCTGCTCACCGGAAAAGCAATCAGCCCCTGAACACCCATCTGCATGACGGACGATATGGCCTCCTCCTCCCCCTCTATAAGTCCGCCGCCCCGCTTAATAATAAGGGTTCCGTTGCATTCGGCAATCTTTTTCTCGATGGCATATTGAAGCTGCAGCCCGTACCCCGTCATATACCCGGGAAAAACGGCTCCGACCAGCAAACCTTCATGCTGCTGCAGCGCGGCACACCCCAGGGATGCGGTCTCGTTCCCAACGGTCAGCTTTTCGGTTACGTAGGAGCCTTTTCCGCGTATACGCTGAATCGTATTGTTGCTCGCCAGCAGATCCAAGGCCTTCTTCGCCGTAATTCTGCTGACCTTGTGATGATCGGATAGCTCCTTTTCCGAAGGGACTTTATCCCCCGGCAGCAAGCTTCCTGTCATAATATCCTTCGTAATCTGATTGGAAATCTGTTGATAGAGGGGCTTGTTCATCGAATCGTCCTTCCTCCACTATCTAATGATATAACAAATATATCAACTGTATGATAACCCGTCAACACAAAAATCCAACTTATGGCAATTTTAACATACGCATTTTGGCCGAATTCCCGACAAAATCAATCGTGGGTGGTCGCCGCCCGATATTATGAAAACCAATTCATAGATTATTGTCTCTTTGCCGGTTGATATAATGTCGTTATATTGCAGTCTTTTTGGCCGATTATTGCAGTAAAAACAGCGATGCTAATGTGATAGCTTAATATTAATGTCGTTATTCCAAAGACAAAACAACCACTACAAAAATGGAGGTAAATGATGAGCAAAATCATTAGAGTCGCGCTTATCGGCTGCGGCGGAATCGCCAACGGCAAACATATGCCTGCCCTTAGCCGAAACAAGCATGTGGAAATGGTCGCTTTCTGCGATGTAATCGAAGAACGCGCCGAGAAAGCCGCAAAGCAATACGGTACTCCTAACGCAAAAGTATACACTGATTATAAAGAGCTTTTAAACGATCAGACTATCGACGTAGTACATGTGCTTACACCGAACGAATCCCACTCCTACATATCCATAGCAGCTATGGAAGCCGGCAAACATGTCATGTGCGAGAAGCCAATGGCGAAGACCGCAGCCGAAGGCCGCGCGATGGTCGAAGCGGCACGCCGCACCGGCAAGAAATTGACTATCGGCTACAATAACCGCTTCCGTTCCGACAGCCAATACCTGAAAAAAGTATGCGACGCCGGCACACTGGGCGAAATCTACTATGCAAGAGCGCATGCGATCCGCCGCCGCGCGGTTCCGACATGGGGAGTATTTCTGGATGAGGAAAAACAAGGCGGCGGACCACTTATCGATATCGGTACGCATGCATTGGATTTGACGCTTTGGATGATGAACAACTACAAACCGGTTTCGGTGACGGGTTCCGTTTATCACAAGCTCAGCAAGAAGGAAAATGCAGCGAATGCATGGGGTCCGTGGGATCCGGCGAAATTCACCGTAGAAGATTCCGCAATGGGCTTCATCAAGATGGAGAACGGTGCGACAATCGTTCTGGAAGCAAGCTGGGCGCTTAACACCCTTGATATCGATGAAGCGAAATGCTCCCTCAGCGGCACCGAAGGCGGAGCCGACATGAAGGGCGGCCTTCGCATCAACGGAGAAGAAAACAGTCGTCTTTATGTAAAGGAAATCGATCTTAAAGCCGGCGGCGTTGCTTTCTATGACGGCGACGGCGGTGCAACGGACATCGATCTGGAGTGCTCCACCTGGGTGGACGCGATCCTAAATGACAAGAATCCCGTCGTTCTCCCTGAGCAGGCGCTGGTCGTTACGGAAGTTCTCGAAGCGATTTATGAATCCGCACGTACCGGCAAGACCGTTCATCTGAATGAGGCCCGAAAAGAATTGGTATAAAAAGCTTCAACCAATTTGGGTCTCCGTGCCCTAATTTACCCCCCTCGCCGCTGTACCTTTGATAATATATTTCTGTGAAAACACGCTGATATAACGACTGGAATAACGCATCGATATCGATATCCAGGTTCCATTTACTTGAGGATTTCCTGCTAATTTTGAGCCTGGCGTATTGAAAACCATCGGTTTCTCGAAAAGCCCCGCGGCACGAATGCCGCGAGGCTTAGCTGCTTGCTTGCGGAGGCTTCCGACCGGCGGATTAACCGATGCTGCCTTCCATCTCGAATTTGATCAAACGGTTCATTTCAACCGCGTACTCCATCGGCAGCTCTTTCGTAAACGGCTCGATGAAGCCCATGACGATCATTTGCGTCGCTTCCGCTTCGGTCAATCCGCGGCTCATCAGGTAGAACAATTGATCCTCCGATACCTTGGATACCGTCGCCTCATGCTCCAGCGTAATGTTGTCGTTCATGATTTCGTTGTACGGAATCGTGTCCGACGTCGACTCATTATCGAGAATGAGCGTATCGCACTTGATGTTCGCCTTGGAGCCTTCCGAGTTGCGGCGGAAGGAAGCGAGCCCGCGGTACGTCACTTTGCCGCCGTGCTTGCTGATCGACTTCGACACGATCGTCGACGTCGTGTCCGGCGCCATGTGGATCATTTTGGCTCCGGCGTCCTGGTGCTGTCCCTTGCCGGCAACGGCGATCGAAAGCACCATGCCCTTCGCGCCGCGGCCTTTCAGAATGACGGCCGGGTATTTCATCGTCAGCTTGGAGCCGATGTTGCCGTCGACCCATTCCATCGTCGCGTTCTCTTCGGCGACCGCGCGCTTCGTTACGAGGTTGTAGATGTTCGGCGCCCAGTTCTGGATCGTCGTATAACGGACGCGCGCGTCCTTCTTCGCGATGATCTCGACGACCGCGCTGTGCAGCGAGTTCGTGCTGTAGACCGGCGCCGTGCAGCCTTCGACGTAATGGACGAAGCTGCCCTCGTCGGCGATGATCAGCGTGCGCTCGAACTGGCCCATGTTCTCCGAGTTGATGCGGAAATACGCCTGCAGCGGAATTTCGCACTTCACGCCCTTCGGCACGTAGATGAAGCTGCCGCCGGACCATACGGCGCTGTTCAGCGCCGCGAACTTGTTGTCCGCCGGCGGAACGACAGTGCCGAAATACTCCTTGAAAATCTCCGGATGCTCGCGAAGCGCGGTGTCGGTATCGGTGAAAATAACGCCCTGCTTCTCGAGATCCTCCTGCATGCTGTGGTAAACGACCTCGGACTCATATTGCGCCGATACGCCCGCGAGGAACTTCTGCTCCGCTTCGGGAATCCCCAGCTTGTCGAACGTTTCCTTGATTTCCGCGGGCACTTCCTCCCACGTCTTGCCCTGCTTCTCGGACGGTTTCACATAGTACTGGATGTCGTCGAAGTCTAGCTCATCCATGTTGCCGCCCCAACGCGGCATCGGCATTTTGTTGAACTGCTCGAGCGACTTCAGACGGAACTCGAGCATCCAGTCCGGCTCGTTCTTCATCTGCGAGATCGTGCGCACGATTTCCGGCGTCAAACCTTTACCCGATTGGAATACGGCCTTGTGCTCATCGCGAAAGCCGTATTTGTACTCTTCCATTTCCGGCATTTTTTTCGCCATTGTCCTCTACCTCCTTGTATATTTATACCCGTTATGCCGACATGCGGCCCGTTATTGCGGTTCAACGCCCTTGCGAAGCGCGTTCCAAGCCAGCGTTGCGCATTTGATGCGCGCCGGGAACTTGTTCACGCCCGACAACGCCTCGATATCCTCGTATTCCTCGAATTCAACCGGCTCGCCTTTCATGAGGGAAGAGAATTTGTCGGCCATGGCCAGCGCCTCGCCGATCGTCCTGCCCTTAACCGCGTCCGTCATCATCGAAGCCGACGACATGCTGATCGAGCAGCCTTCGCCCGTGTATCGGGCTTGCTTGACGATGCCGTCCTCCACCTGCAGCTGCAAGGAGATCCGGTCGCCGCAGGTCGGATTGTTCAGGTTGACCGTGACGGAGCCTTCGTCCATGGTGCCGCGGTTGCGCGGGTTTTTGTAATGGTCCATAATGACGCGCCGGTACAGATCATCCAATTGCATGGCCGAAGAACTCCTTTGTTTTTTGTAAAGCCGCCGCAAGCCGTTCCACGTCATCCTCGGTATTATACAGATAAAAGCTTGCCCGCGCCGTCGCCGACACTTCCAGCCTGCGCATCAGCGGCTGGCAGCAGTGATGGCCCGCGCGGATGGCGATGCCTTCCGTGTCGAGCACGGTGGCGACGTCGTGCGGATGAACGTCGCCGAGATTGAAGGTGACCAGTCCGACACGGCCTTCCTTCGGACCGAAGACGGTGATGCCTTCGATCTCAGACAGCCGGTCATACGCATAGCCCGCCAGCTTGCTCTCGTGCTCGTCGATCGCATCGAGCCCCACCTCGGTCAGAAAATCGATCGCCGCCGCCAGGCCTACGGCGCCGGCGATGATCGGCGTGCCGCCTTCGAACTTCCACGGCGCTTCCTTCCAGGTCGATTCGTGCAGGCCGACGAAATCGATCATTTCGCCGCCGAATTCGACCGGCTCCATCCCATCGAGCAGCGCCTTCTTGCCATAGAGTGCCCCGATTCCGGTCGGACCGCACATCTTGTGGCCAGAGAACGCGTAGAAATCGCAATCGAGCCCGCGCACGTCGACCTTCATGTGCGGCGTCGACTGCGCGCCGTCGACGACCATGACGGCGCCGTGACGGTGCGCGACTTCCGCGATTTCCTTCACGGGGTTGATGACGCCGAGCACGTTCGAGACGTACATGACGGAAACGATCTTGGCGCGGCTTGTGATCGTCGCCTCGACGTCCGCCATGGAGATCGTGCCGTTCGGCTGCAGCGGAATATATTTCAGAACGGCGCCGGTTGCTTTCGCAGCCTGCTGCCACGGAATCAGATTGCTGTGGTGCTCCATCGGCGTAAGAACGATCTCGTCGCCTTCGCCGCACACCGACCGCGCATAGGAGGAAGCGACGAGGTTCAGCGCCGCCGTCGTCCCGCGCGTGAACACGATTTCCTGCGCGCTTGATGCGTTCAGGAACTTCGCGACTTTGTCCCGCGCCCCTTCATAGGCGTCGGTCGCGCGCGATCCGAGCGTGTGAACGCCGCGATGCACGTTCGAGTTGTCCCGCTCGTAATACCGTTTCACCGCGTCGATCACCGACTGCGGCTTCTGAGAGGTCGCCGCGTTGTCCAGATAAACGAGCGGATGCCCGTTGATCTCCTGGTGCAGGATCGGAAACTGCTTGCGCAGCTCTAACGGATTCATGATCCCAGCTTCCCTTCGAGCAGTCGCTGCAGCTGCTCCCTCACCGCCTCGATCGGAATTTCCGATACGACCGGCGCAAGGAAGCCGTTGATGATCAGGCGCTCCGCTTCCGCCTTGCTGATGCCGCGCGACATGAGATAGTAGATTTGCTCCGCGTTCACTTGGCCTACGCTTGCAGCATGCCCTGCCGTCACGTCGTCCTCGTCGATCAGCAGGATCGGGTTCGCGTCGCCGCGCGCCTTCGGGCTGAGCATCAGCACGCGCTCGGTTTGCACGCCGTTCGCTTTGGTGGCGCCCTTCTCGATCTTCGTAACGCCGTTAATGATCGCCGTCGCCTCGTCGCGCATGACCGCGCGGGTCACCATGTTGCTGTCCGAGTTCAGGCCGAAGTGAACCGCCTGCGTCGTAAGGCTCATGGCCTGCGAATGCGTGCCGACGGAAATCACCTTCGCGTCCGACGTCGAGCCGTTGCCCTTGAGCACCGACTTCGTATCGGACAGCGTGTTGCCGTCGTGCAAATCCCCTACGATCCACTCTATTCCCGCATCGTTATGCACGACAGCCCTGCGGGTCGACACATCGACGACATTGTTCGCCATATGGTGAACCGTCGCAAACCGGACCTTCGCTCCCGCCTTGACGATCACCTCGACCGCCCCGCTGTGGACGGCCGGCGCCGTGCGGCCCGACTGGGCCGATACGACATGGTCCACATACGTGACGCTGCTGTGGGTGTCCGCAACGATCAGGATATGCGGCGCGAACGCCGCCTCTGCATCGTCCTGGAACAGCAGCGCCTGCAGCGGGATGTCGACCTCGACGTTCTTCGGAACGTAGATGAAAACCCCGCCGTTCCATACCGCCGCATGAATGGCCGCCAGCTTATCCTCGTCTTTGGCGATCGCCGTAAACAGATGCGCTTGAACCAGTTCGCCGTGCTCGCGGGCAGCCGTTTCCAGATCGGTGAAAATAACGCCTTTCGCCTTCAGCTCGTCGGCCAGATGGCTGTACACGACGCCGGAGTTGCGCTGGATGAGCAGGTTCGCGGACGTGCCGGACGGCACAAGCGTCCTGACGTCGTCCGGAAGCGCATCGGGCGAAGCAATCGCTTCAGCGGGCTTGTATGCGCCGATCGCGCCGAGATTCCAGCGGTCGATCCGCGTTTTTTCCGGCTTCGGCAATTCCAGCGTTTCGGACAACGCCGCGGCTTCGGCGCGAAGCGCGGTCAGCCATTCCGGTTCGCCGTTCGCGCGCGATTG